>JAITPT010000268.1 GCA_031289285.1 Puniceicoccales bacterium | reverse complement strand
TGCCGTCCGGCTCGTTCCAAAGTTCCCACCACGCGACGCGCACACGCGCCTTCGCGCAATGCCGCGCCGCCTCCGCAAGCGTGTCTGCCCAAATCTGCCGGTGGCGTTCGTTTTTGACGTCGAACCATTTCCCCGGCCCGCCCACCGCGAATTGCAGGGGCGTCGCCTCCGTGCCCAGCCCCATCTCGCGCAAGCCGACAAGCATCGTGTCAAGCTCGCGCCAGTCGGCGGGGCCGTCGGCACTTTTGCGCACGTGGCCAATCCAGCCGACGCTCACCGACGTCACTGGCACTCCCAGTGCGGCGAGTTGGCGGCGCACAAGCGGCTCGTGGACGCGCTTTGCATTGGCGATAAACGCCGTCCCAAAAAGTTCGCGGTGGATACGCGCCCCCGTCGGCTGCGCGATGTCCACGCGCACCGCAACGGCGACCGCATCTGCGACGGCGGCGGCGGACGCGGCGGCGGCGGTGCTGGCACCCGCGCCAGCAGTGGCACCCGCCGTGGGTTGCGCTTTTGCCGGTGCCTCATTGGGCGCGGCAGTCTGCGCGAGGGCGGCGGCGTTTGGAAAAATCGTTAGCGTTAGCGTTAGCGTTAGTAACGAGAGGAAAAGCGAGTGTGTGCGTTTCATTGCACTGTCGCAAACAAGGGCGCGGTCTTGGCGGTTCCGTTGTTTCGCTTGGTTTCTCGCGACACCTCCCTCCCTCCCCTCCCCCACTCCCTGCTCTTGGCTCGGCACTATTCGAGGCTTCCACAGGCGAGGGTTTTTCGCTACTGCTTCGCACCTTTTTCAGCCAAACACATTCCCGAACACTACCTGATGAACCTCCTGCCTTGGACCATCTACATCTCGTTCGGCGGGGCGCTGCTGGCGCTCTTGTCCGGCAACTTTTCGGCAAGCAAAGCCCGCATCATCGCCCTCGCCACCGCGCTTGCAGGCTTATGCGTGTCGCTCGGTGCAGCGTTCGATTTCACGCCGTCCGCCTCGCTGCAAACACTGGTTGACGTCCCGTGGTTGCCGTTTTCGCACTACCACCTCGCCGCCGATGGTATCAGCATGACGCTCGTTGTGCTCACGGGTATCGCCGCCGTCGCAGGGATTTTATTTTCGTGGAATGTCGAGCGGCGCAGCGGAGATTTTTTCGCCTTGTTTCTCGCGCTCATTGGCGGCGTCTATGGCGTGTTTTTGAGTGCCGACGCCTTCCTGCTCTTCGTCTTTTACGAAATCGCGATTGTCCCGAAATACTTCCTTGTGGCGGTGTGGGGTTCGACGAACCGCGAATACGGCGCGATGAAATTGGTGCTGTTTTCGTTTGCGGGCAGTGCGCTTGTGCTGGCGGGCTTGCTCTGGGCGGGCAGCGCGGGGGTGAGCTTCGATATGCTGCGCTTCGCAGAGGGCGCACGGCAGCTTTCTGCCGCGCAGCAGACGGGGATGTTTGCACTTTTTTTCACGGGCTTTGCCGTGCTGGCGGGCATGTTTCCGTTCCACACTTGGGCGCCTACGGGGCACGTCGCCGCGCCGACTGGTGCCTCGATGTTGCTGGCGGGCGTGGTGATGAAGCTCGGCGCATACGGCTGCCTGCGCGTGGCGTTGCCAGCGTTTCCCGTGGGCTTTGAGGTGGCGCAACCAATCATCGCGCTCCTCGCCATCGTGGGGATTATTTACGCAGGGTTGATTGCCCTTGTGCAGACGGATTTCAAGTTCGTCATCGGCTACTCGAGCGTGAGCCACATGGGGTTTGTGCTGCTGGGCTTGGCGGCGGCGACGCCCCTCGCGCTGAGCGGCGCGGTGCTGCAAATGTTTTCGCACGGCGTCATCGCGGGGCTGCTTTTCGCGGTCGTCGGGCGCATGGTGTATGAGCGGACGCACACGCGGGATTTGCGCGAGCTTTCCAAATTGCCGCTGCACCGCTCGCTGCCGTTTGCGGCGGGCGTGTTTGCGCTGGCTGGCGTGGCGTCAATGGGGATGCCCGGCTTCAGCGGGTTTCCAGCGGAGCTAATGATTTTGGCAGGCGCGTGGGAATGCAGCCCCGTGTGGGCGATAGCGGCGGCGGTCGGCGTCCCGGTCGCGGCGGCGTTCACGCTGCGGGCGATAGCGGTGGCGTTTTTCGGAAAAGCCAACGGCGCGGTGGCAGAGGCGGCAGCGCGGGCGGAGCCGCTCCCCAGATACGCGCCCATCACCGTCCCTGAGAAACTTGGCGCGGCGCTGCTGCTGGCGGCGAGCATCCTCATCGGGCTTTTTCCGAACCTGCTTCTTGACTGGATAACACCCGCGCTGAACTCACCCTTTATGAAAATCACCACCACCACAATCACGGGAGGTGCCCAATGAACGACTACGGGCTTCTCATCGAAACGCTTTTGCCGGAGACCGCACTTGTCGTCGCCGCGCTTGCGGTCTTGGCGGCAGACTTGGCGTTCCTCGGCGGCAAACCGCATCGCCAGCGTCTCGGCGTCGCCGGGTTTATCGCGCTGGTGGGGCTGGCGGTGGCAACCGTCCTCGCGCTGAATTTCCAGCAGAGGGTCGGAGTATTTCCTCTGACGGGCAGCACTCATCTGACGGGCAGCACTCGCGCCGCCATTTTTGTCCTCACGTTTTTGACGACCCTGTTCATCGTCTCTACCTCGCGTCTGAAAAACCCCGCCGAGCATATCGCGCTGACGCTCTTCGCCGCTGCGGGTTGCTCGCTCATGGTGACGGCGGATAACCTGCTTGTCATCTTCGCCTCGCTCGAGCTTGCGAGCCTCTCACTCTACATCCTCGCGGGTTTCGACAAGACAAGCCCCGCCTCGGCGGAGGCCGGCCTGAAATACTTTCTCTACGGCGGCACGGCGGCGGCGTTCCTGCTCTTCGGCTTTAGCCTGCTCTACGGGTTGACGGGCGAAATCGGGCTGGGCGCAATCGCCCAACAACTCTCGCGGACGCCGGAGACGCCGCTGCTCGTGGTGGCGGCGGTGCTGGTGTTTGTCGGTTTCGGCTACAAGGTCGCCGCCGCGCCCTTCCACATCTGGGCACCCGACGCTTACCAAGGTGCGCCTGTCACCTCGGCGGCGTTGATTGCGTCGGCGTCGAAGGTCGCGGGCTTTGTGCTGCTCGCACGAGTGCTCAGCGTGTTTTGGTGCGGCGAACTTTTTGTGAAAGGCCAAGCCGTCGGCTGGGTCGCGGTGTTGCTGCTGCTTGCGGCGGTGTCGCTGTTGCTGGGCAACATCGTCGCGCTCGCCCAGCAAAACATCCGTCGGCTACTGGCGTATTCGGCGATTGCCCACGCAGGCGTGTTGCTGCTGGGCGCACTGGCGGCGGGCGCAGTGGTGTTTCCCAACACTTCTTTTGAAGCCCAACAACACCTCGCCTACTACCTCTTCACTTACGGACTCGCGACGGTCGGCGTCTTCGGCGTCGTCGCCGTCATGGAGGCGAACGGGCTTCCCGCACAACGGCTCAGCGACTTCGCCGGTCTCTGGCAACGCTCGCGACTGCTCGGCGGCACGCTCATGGTCTTCGTGCTCTCGCTGGCGGGTGTGCCGCCGCTCGCAGGCTTCATGGCAAAGTTCCTCGTCTTGCGCGACGCGCTGGCGCTCGCCGCCGCCAAGATACCCTTCGCCAACTTCGTGTTTGCGCTGGTGCTACTCGCCGTCGCGCTGACGGTCCTCGGCCTCTTCTACTACCTGCAAATCTTGCGCTACGCCTTTGTCTCCGCGCCGAAAGAAGGCGAGCCGACGGCTGACACCGCGCCGCTGCGTGTGCCCACGCCTGCCGCGTTCGCGCTCGTGTTTGCCGCCGCCGCGCTCGTCGTCACCGGCATTCTCGCCGCCGCCTGAGCAGCCCCGCTTCCCCGCCCCGTTTCCCGCCCCGCCGTTATGAGCGATACGCAGCCCTCCGTTTTTCAAGAAGCACCGTGGACGCCCCAGCTTTCCCAAATGCCGGAGGCGGAGCGCCCGCAGGAACGTCTCGAGAAACTCGGCCCACGCGCCCTCGCCGACGCCGAGCTACTCGCCATGATTTTGCGCTTCGGCACCAAGGGCGAAGATGTCCTGAAGGTCGCCACGCATCTCGTCCACGACGCCGGTTCGCTCGCCAATCTCGTCGCATGGTCGCCGGAGGACTTCGCGGAGCGGCGCGGCATCGGCAAGGTCAAGGCGTTGCAATTGATGACGGTGTTTGAAATCGCACGGCGCGTCATCGAGCAGCGCAAACCCGCCGACATGGGGACGCCCGGGGCCGTGTCGGAGTATTTCCGCGATGTCGTGTTGGGGCTGGACGTAGAGAAATGCTGGGTGCTGTGCCTCAATTCGCGCAACCACCTCCAGCGGTGCATCGAGATAACTTCGGGCACGAGCAACTCCACGCTGGTCACGCCGCAAGGGGTGTTTCGCCCCGCGTTGCGACTGGCAGCGACGGCGGTGATTGTCGTCCACAACCACCCAAGCGGCGACCCCGAGCCAAGCCGCGCCGACTTCGCGGCGACGCGCCGTCTGAAGGAGGCAGGGGAGATTTTGAACATCGAATTGCGCGACCACATCGTCCTCGGCACCCCCGCCGCCGATAAGGTCGGGCAAGGGTGGTTTAGTTTTCGAGCAGCAGGAGTGTTGTGAAGGGGGGGGGCGGGGGGG
>JAITPT010000192.1 GCA_031289285.1 Puniceicoccales bacterium | reverse complement strand
CTCATTGAGCGCATCCGTGAAGTTGACCCCGGTAGCTACATCCCGCTATTCCGCGAGTTTGACGAGCTTGACCGCGCCTATCGCGACACCGGCGGCGGCAGTGGCGGCGGCGGTGTGCGCGGCAAAGACCTCACCAAACGCCTCAAGGGCAGCGGGCGAAACATCAAGCCACCAATCGAAAGCATGATTGCGCAGGCGCGAAACATCGTCCTCAAGGCCGACCAAATGCGAGTCTTGGAAATGGCAATCGCCCTTTCCGAAAAGACGCCCGGAATGGGCGGACGCATTACCGAGGTCGAACGGAGCAGCGTCCCCGCACTCACCACAGACGCCCAGCAGCTTGCCGACAAACTCAAAGCCATCGTCAATGCCGGTGGCGGGAGCCTCACAATTGACCCCGGCACACTCAACCTCGAGGAAGAGGTCGCCACCTTTTTCACCAAGGCCATCATCCCCCCACCGGGGCACCCGAACGCTGGCTACTCCTACATCCCCGCGTTTCGCGACGGGAAGATCCGGTGGTATGAGGTTGAAAGCGGACTCTACGAAACCCTTGGCGCGATGGATAGCACCGTGAACGCCGCGTGGCAGACGATTGCAGGAAAGGCCGCTCGCGTGAGCGCACAGACCTTCCGACTCGGCACCACCGGCATACGTGCCTCATTCGCGCTCGTCACAAACCCGCTGCGAGACTTCAAGACCCTCTTCTACAACACGCGCTCCGGAAGAAATCCGGGAGTCATTTTTGCCAACTGGGCAGGCAGCTTGTTCTCGATTGCCGTCAACAGCATCAGCGGCGGTGCGCTATTCAAGGACAACATCTACGTCCAATATAAAGACAGCTTTGACCGCATGGGCCTGACAATGGCCGGCACCCTCACCCAAGACTCCAACCCTCTCAAAATCGCCTCGCGCCGCGTAGAACGCAGCGGCAAGTGGAACCCCAAAAACTGGAAAGATTGGTATGACGCGACGTTGACCCTCTTCCAATTTCCCGAGTCAGCCAGCCGCGTCGCTGAACTAAAGATGATTGCGGAAAATGAAGGTTGGACGCCCGGAATGCCGATGAACACGCGGCAGGCCACAGCATTCGCCAACGCCGCCAAGCAAGTCACCACCGACTTCACCCGCGCCGGAAGGTATGCCAGAAACATCAACATGGCCGTGCCATTTTTCAACGCCAGCATCCAAGGAAAGAAAGCAGCCTACGACGCCTTCATGCGCGACCCCTACCGCTGGATCTTCACGCGCGGCCTAACAATGAGCCTACTCGCCCTCGCCAACTGGTGGCGAAACAAAGACGAAGAATGGTGGCGCCACATGCCAGACGGCGAACGTTTCAGCTTTGACTACATTCAGGTCGGGCAGGAAATCATCCGCCTTCCCCGCGCCTTCGACGTGGACACCTTCTTCATGGGCGCGACCACCGCCATCATTGACGGCTGGTATTCCGCAGAACCCGAGCGCGTGACGAACTGGTTCAAAGGAGCATTTGAGGAGTTCAGCGTCGCCGGGAGTCTTGACACCGTCCTCAACCCAAACCTCGCACCGCCCATCATCAAGGAAGGCCTGCAACTGGCTGCAAACTACGACACGTTTTCTCGTCGCGCCATCGTTCCACGAGGCGAACAAGATCTTGCGCCAGAAGACCAGTATTCGCCCAGCAGCACGAAGCTCGCCATCGCCATTGGGCGCATAATCGGAAAATCGCCACGGCAAGTTGAACATGCCATTCGAGGCACATTTGGAGGCGTCGGGCGCGACGTGGCCACGCTCACCGGCCTTGGCGACGAGTATGTTGGTTCTCCGCCTCTCGTCGGTGCAGAACCTGCCGACATATTTATCTTAGGAACCCTCTTTCGTCGCGGCGGAGCAACCCCGGTGCGCAGCGTTTTTGTGGATAAGCTCTATGACGCTGCGGAGAAGTTGGAGCAACGTGCCCGTTCGCCACGCTACGAAGAAGATGCCTACGAGCGCGTGGACAGGCTTGCCGTGAAGACTGCGCTTGAGGCGACGCAAGAAATCCGGCGGCACATTGCTGTCACGAGTGACCTCAAAACCCGCCGTGCCTTGCATACCCTTGAGTCCCGTTTGGCCAAGGAAGCCTATCAATCGTTGCAGTCTGGCACGATAGCTCAGGACAGGGGCGAGTTTATGCGCGTCAAAGTAGAAAACCGCCGCGACGCGGCAGAAAAGCGCGAGGAACTTGGTATTCCCTCACGCAAGAAATAACCCAACTCACACCCCCACACCAACCTGACACCGAGGAAAAGTAATTTTCGCAAGTTGTTTATTTGCAATCAATTGCGATTTTCAACTTACGGGTCTCTGACCCGCGTCGGTCGCCCTACCGCCTCCGAAACCGCCGTTGCCCGCAACCGTCGTTGCCCGCCACGGGGCGGCGGCTTTAGCCGCCGAAAGCCCGCCATAGCGGGCGCGGCCCGGCGACTTAAGTCGCCGCGTCGAACGCGCTCATTGGTAATTTTCTCTGGAGGTGGCGGTGGGGCGAGAAGGTGCGTTCAGACCGTGCGACGGCGAGACGCCGTCGCCCACACGCGGGACGCGTGTGCTCCCCGATGCAAAGAGGCACCTTGGGGCGGAGAGGTGGGCGTTGGGAGAGAGGGCGGCGTTTTGGGCAGACGCAGGTCGGAGACCTGCGCACCCAGCTCAGGCGGGTCAGAGACCCGCGTTCCCGGTGCGCCGCCGCCCCGTGGGGGGCAACTACGGACGGCGGCGAAAGAGGGCGCGGAGGTAGATTTGGGCGTTGTAGGCAAGCTGTTGGCGGAATTTCAAAAACTTGTAAAAACGATGCCGACCGCCACGGTGCCCGCGCAAGGCACTCGCCCCGGAGGTGACGGCGTTGATGGTCACCGGATAGGGCAAGAGGGCACGAAAACGAACACCGGTCTCCCACCACCACTGAACTTCAGTGTCCACCGGTCGCCCGAAACACTTCGTCGCCGCCAAAAGACGCCGAGCGGCGTCGGCGGTCAGAGCATGCGCCGCCGCCATTATTGGCGTCTTCAGGTAGTCGCCGAGTTGCCAGCGACCGGCGGCGTCCAACGGGGTGCGCGACAAAATCGTGCGCGGGGTGGGAGACATAAGTTTTAGGGCGTCCCATTTGCCGGGGTTGGCGGCGAGAGCGGCAAGGGCGTCGGGGAAGTTTGGGGCGAAGTCCATATCGTCTTCGAGGACGATGGCGCCGTCCCAACCGGCGTCTAAGATGCGTTGCCAAGCTAAGCGGTGGCTGGCGTAGCAGGCTTGTTCGCCGGGGGAAAGTTGGCGGTGGAAAATGCGGCGGTTTAGGGCCGGGGAATAGGCGGCGAGGCGGGGGGCGTGCGCGGGGTTTTTGCCGTCCACGGCGGGGAGGCGTTCCCACGCGAGGCCGAGGGCGTCGAGCTGGGCGGCGACGTTGGCGAGGCGTTCGGGGGAGCGGTCGAGGTTGATGACGATGATGCCGAGTTTCACGGGCGCGCTATTCCTTCCATTGTTGCGCTACCCAGGGGGTTGGGCGGACGTAGGATTTCAGTTCTTTGAACCATTTTGCGCCGGGGGTTTTGCGGAGGCTCCATGCGTGGCGGATGTGCTCGAGCACGGTGCGGTGGGGGTCTTCGCTGCGCCAGAGGCCGACGGCGACTTCGGGGGGATTGGGGCCGCCGGGGAAGGTGAGGATTTTTGCGCCGTGCGGAAAACGGGGCGTTTTGAAGTAGCGCAGGGGCCAGACGGGGAGGCAGTGGAGGCGGAAGTGGCGCGTCCAGCTTTCGGGCCAAAACTTGATGCCGCCTTTGACGCAATTGGTGACGTAGAGCTGCTCCCAGGTGTATTTGCGGGCGACGCCTTCGGGGTCGGCGCGGAGGTTGTCGAGCATGTAGGCGTGTTGGCCGATGGTGAAGCGGAAGACGGAGGTTTGGCCGCGGCGCTGGAGGGGGTGCGCCCAGTTGCGGGCGGTGATTACGTCGTCGGGGGAGCCGTAGGTGAAGTAGTCGTCAATGTTGCCGACGATGAGGGAGTCGAGGTCCACGAAGAGGGCGACGCCTTTCATTCCGGAGAGTTGGGTGCCCCAGAGGGCGGTCTTGCGCCACTTGCCGGGGATGTCTGGCGGGATGGTGCAGCCGAGTTCGGGCAGGGGGAGGCAGTTGACTTCGGGGCGGATGCCGGCGGGGTCGTCGGTGAAGCAGGTCAGGGTGAACGGCCCGGTGATGTTTCGCGCGATCATGGCGTGCAGGACGTTCACGTAACGCGGCGTGAAAAACGGCCCCCACTTGATGCAGATGATTTGTTTGGGCGAGGGGGGCGGCGTCGGCGAGGGCGTGGGCGAGGGCGTGGACGAGGGCGTTGGCGGGTGTTTTGGCGAGGGCGTTTCCATCAATTTCGAGGGGGCGGAAGATGCGGGGTTGGCGGTGGGGCGGCAAGCGGGGAAACGGGCGGTGCGGCGGGCGGCGGCGTGGCTGCGTGGCGGCGTGGCGGGCGGGAAATGGAAAACGTTGCGCCTCTGGGCGCGCCGCGTAACACACGCCCGACAAATGGACAAACTGGACCACATCTTCGAAATGCAGGCTGCGCTCAACACCCGGATTGGCGTCCGCACCGACGGCGAAAGGAGCGAGAAGGAGAAGACCGAATGGGTGCTCAACTACTCTCGTGCGATGCAGCAGGAACTCGCCGAGTTGGTGGATTCCGTCCCGTGGAAATGGTGGGCGAAATACCAGAAGTTCGACGAGCAAAACGCCCGCGTCGAGGTCGTGGATCTCTTCCATTTTTTGATCTCCATCGCGCAGACGCTGGGCATGAGCGCGGAGGACGTCTATCAGGCCTACCTCAAAAAAAATAAGGTCAACCACCAGCGCCAAGACGATGGCTACGCCAGCAAGGACGACGGCGATTCCCGGCACATTT
>JAITPT010000149.1 GCA_031289285.1 Puniceicoccales bacterium | reverse complement strand
CTACAACAGCATGGAACGTCTCCTGTATCGCAAAATCGAAGACGCCAAGAGCATCGCGATAACGGCCTTTCGCACCTCCCGCGCCGAGGGTGTTGCCGAGGGAGTTACCAAAGGAATTGCCGAAGAACGCGCCCGGGCCACCGTTGAAATCGAAGCCGAACGCGCCAAAGCCGCCGCCGCGCTTGAAGCCGAGCGCACCAGAACCGCCGAGATTGCTGCCAAGGCAAAACAGGAAAAACTCGAAGCTGCCCGCAAGCTCAAAGCAATGCACCTCGACGCATCTGCAATCGCCCAAGTAACGGGTCTCTCCGTTGAGGAAATCGAGAAACTCTAACGAAATTCTAACGAAACCCTAAAACGCCATTGTGCGCCGGCCTTCGAGCCTTCGTGTGAAATAATCGGACGTGGTTGTGGCGCGCAATTTTTTGGACATCTCGGATTGAGACCTCCCTCGAAATCACTCCATTACTCTGTCGAAAAAAATCCACACACGCGACCGCTCCAAAATCTTGTGCAATCCGCACCACCCAAAGGCGAAATCCTTCGCCGCCGCCGCTCTTTATATCTGCGCCCTCTGTGTTATCTGCGGTTTTCTCTTCGCGCCTCCGGTGCGTCGCCACTGGGCGCAGGCTTGGTATCTTCGCCCCCCCCCCCACACACACCATCCCTAAACCACCCCTAAAAACCAAAAACCACAAGTTCTTCAAAATCAAAATGTAACGCTTCCCCCTTTTTTTCGTCCCGAATATTTAACCAGACTAAAAAAATCACTTGACCTGAAAAGTGCTCACAATGCCGAAAAACCACCGCAAGCCGCAAACGACCAGAAAACGCGCAAAACCATCCACATTAACTGCTGTTTTCAGGATAATTTCTGCCAACACTGGCACTGACACTTACCGTGCCAAGCACCATATCCCTTCACCAACGCTCGCTCTTTATATCTACGCTCTCTGCGTTATCTGCGGTTTTTCTTTTCTTTCTTTTCCTTTTCTTTCGCGCCTTCGCGGCTGTCCCTGTCACCATTGGGCAGAAGGCTGGCGGAGGAGGAAGGTGCGGATTTCGGCGATGCGTTTCAAGGGAGTCTGGGCAGAGAGACGCGGGAAATTGGCACCGACTTTTACGAAGAAACCACCGTCGGCAGCAGGACGAACAAGACGACATTTCAAGCGGTTTCCCTCGGTCTCGATAGACACCAGCCCACGCGCTTCGGCAAGACAACGTAGCTCCGTCAAGGCGACAAAAGCCTCGGCACTTTCCGGTAAAGCACCAAAACGGTCCTCCATCGCGGCAGAAATCTCCGCAACAACTTCGGGCGTCGCCGCCATCGCGAGTTTGCGGAAAATCTCAATGCGCAAACGAGTGTCGTCAATGTAACTGGCAGGCAGGGTCGCAATGATTTCTGGGCAACGCCCGTCGTCCAACTCGATGTCGCGCAGGAGCCGGTAATCGTCGGAGTAGGCAGCAGTTTGTTTCGAGGCACGAGTCGGCGTGACGGCAGCGAAGTTCCCCGCGTCGCCCGCGCCGTCCGCGCCCGGGTCGCCGAGGAGCAACGGGTCGAGCCACGGGGTGGGGTCGGGGCCGGCGTTGGTTTTTCGCGAACGCGGTTTGTTGGCGTCGGTGAGGGCGGCGAAGCGGACAAAATCGAGGCGGACTTCTGCGCGGATTGCGGCGGCGACGCGGTCTCCGTTGAGGCGAGCGATGCTTTGGCGCAGGAGTTGGCAATAGAGGTCGAAGCCAACGCTGGCGATGTGGCCGCTTTGTTCGCGTCCGAGGAGGTTGCCCGCGCCGCGTAGTTCGAGGTCGCGCATGGCGATGCGCAGGCCCGCGCCAAGCTGGTTGTGTTGGCGGATTGCGGAGAGGCGTCTGCGGGCTTGGTCAACGATGACGGAGTGTTTGTGCAGGAGCAGGTAGGCGTAGGCTTGGCGGTTAAAACGCCCGACGCGCCCGCGCAGTTGGTAAAGTTGGGCGAGGCCAAAGCGGTCGGCACCTTCGATGATGAGCGTGTTGCAATTGGGGATGTCCAAGCCGGTCTCGATGATGGTCGTGCAGACAAGCACGTCGAAGCCGCCTGCGACGAACTCCGTCATCACGTCCTCCAACTCCGTCTCGGGCATTTGCCCGTGGCCGACGCCGAAGCGCACGTCGGGCATCATCTCGCGCAGCCGCGCCGCGACGGACTCGATGGTCTCGACGCGGTTGTGTAGGTAAAAAACCTGCCCGCCGCGCCCGACCTCGTAGCTGATGGCGTCGTGGACGAGCTTGACGTCGTAGGTGCGCACGAGGGTCTGGATGGGGAGGCGTTCGCGGGGCGGCGTCTCGATGACGCTCAGGTCGCGTGCGCCCATGAGGGCAAGGTAGAGCGTGCGCGGGATGGGCGTCGCGCTCATGCAGAGCACGTCAACCTCCTCACGCATTTTTTTGATAATCTCTTTTTGGCCGACGCCGAAGCGGTGTTCTTCGTCTATCACGAGCAGGCCGAGTTTGGGAAACTTGACGGACTGCGAGAGGAGGGCGTGTGTGCCGATGATGATGTCAATTTGGCCAGCGTTGAGTTGGGCGATGATTTTGGTGCGTTGCGCCTGTGTGCGGAAACGGCTGAGCATCTCGACGGAGAGCGGGTATTTGGCGAAGCGTTCGCGGAACGTGTTGAAGTGTTGCTGGGCGAGGACGGTGGTGGGGGCGAGGATGGCGACTTGGTAGCCCGCGAGGACGCCCTTGAACGCGGCGCGGAGGGCGATTTCGGTTTTGCCGTAGCCGACGTCGCCGCAGAGCAGCCTGTCCATCGGCCCCGGGCGCTCCATGTCGCGCTTGGTCTCCTCGATGGCGCGGGCTTGGTCGGGCGTCTCCTTGTGCGGGAACGCGCGCTCGAACTCGTGGAGCCAAGGCTGGGCAGCGTCTTCGGGAAACGCGATGCCCGCACGTGTGCGGCGCTTGGCCTGCAAGCCGAGTAGCTCGGCGGCGAAGTCTATGGTGGCACGCTCGGCGAGACCGCGTGTTTTTTTCCAACCAGAGGAGCCGAGGCGGGCGAGCTTGGGAACGGCTTTGCGCAGGCCGACGTAGCGCGAGAGCAGGTGCGCTTCGCGTAGCGGGACGTGGATGGTGATCTTGTCGTCGAACTCCAACGAAATCATCTCGTCGCCTTTGGAACCGTCGGCGTTGGCGATGACGTTGATGCCGCGATAGAGGCAGATGCCGTGCTGGACGTGGACAAGCGCGTCGCCGTCAACCAGCTCGTTGAAGTCGAGCAGCTGTTCGACCTGCGACTTGTTATTGGGCATACGCCGATTGCGCAGGCTGGCGAGACGGCGGCGACGACGTCCAAAAAACTCGCGCTCGGTGGCGACGACGAGCGGGCGCACACCAGCGGCGACGACAAAGCCCGCCGAGAGTAAGCCCAGCGAAAACTCTGGCGCGAAGGCGGCGCGGGCAGCAGGCGTGGCGACTCCGCGACTGCCGCCAGAGAGCGACGAGAAGGGCGCGGAGAGAAGGGCGTCGGGCGCGGAGAAAAGGCGGGCGGCGGCGGGGAGCGCGGCAGGGGAAGATGCCGAGGTAGCGGCGGCGAGCGCGACGGCGGAGGATGCGGATGCGGCGGCGGCGGGTGGTTTTTTAGGCGGGCGGGTTTTCTTGGGCGCGGCGGCGATGGCGGCGGGCTGGGCGGCGGCGGCTTTTTCCCAGAGCGTTTTTGCCTCGGCGACGATTGCCCGCATACGCGCCAGACCACCCTCGGTTTCGCCGACAATCCTGACTGCCGCGCCTTCGCCTTGCCAGAGCGCGAGCGTCTCGAGGAGGTCGTCGCGCTGGCGTTCCTCGGCCTCGAGCCGCTCCATGCCGAGGCGGTCATCGAAGTCGCCTGCAAACAACTCGGACAACTCGCAGCCGTCCCAGTGCGCGGCGGCACCAGCAGCGGCACCAGCGGCAGCAAGCCACTCCGGCGCGGCGTCAAGCTCGGTGAAGGCGGCGAGGTGCGCAGGCGCAGGAATGCCACCGAGGATTTCTGGCGGAGAGTCGCTCGGTTCGGCGAAAAGCCAGAGCGCGTCCGCCGGCAGATATTCCAAAAACGCGCCCTCGCGCATAGGCGCGGAATCGTCGGGCGGCGCACTGATGGCGAGAGTTTCAAGCGGTGCCTCGCTGCGTTGGGACGTGGGGTCGAAGGCGCGGATTTCCTCCACGGCGTCGCCGAAGAAATCCACGCGGGCAGGCATCTGGGCGTTGAGCGGATAGACATCCACCAAGCCGCCGCGCACGGCAAACTGGCCGGGTGCCTCGCAGACGGCTTCGCGCTCGTAGCCGAAGGTGCGCTCAAGCGTTTCCACGAACGCACGCATTTCGATGCCCTGCCCTTTGCGGATAACGATGTCGCGCCCGCGCAAAGCCTCCGGCGTGGGGCAAGGTTGGCGCAAGGCATCGGGCGAACAAGCGATGATGAGCGGCGCACCGGATTCGGGCTGGGTGTGTCGCACAGCGGAGAGCGCACCAAGCAGGTCGCACATCACCTCGAACGCGCCGCTTTCGGCGTCGAGCGCCACCGGCGGCGGCAACGCACGGACGCGAGGGCGAAACGCACCGCCGTCTTCGCGGGCGAAGAAAAGTGCCTCCTCGGCGATGTTTTCGACGCGGCCCAGATTGTCGCCGATGAGCAGGATAACCGGCGCACCGGAATCTCGCGCCACCCGCGCAACCGCCATCCCCGCCGCTGCTGGCGGCACACCGGCAAGTATGCGCGGACTGTTGTTCGCGGTGTTCGCGGAGTTCACGTCAACCTTCTAAACGCAGCGTTCGCCGAAGGAAGCCAAAAAATGGCGGCGGCGCGGCGGCGTGGCGATGGGAGCGGCGGCGGGGCGAGGATTGTGCTTGCGCGGCAAACCCGCTTCAGTTCCTTGGCACGTTACTTTATGGAAAACCTTTTCGTCTGCGTCGTGCTTCAACTGCTCAACAGCATAGGTGCGGTGTTTTTTGTCGGCTTCGCCATCGCTTGGATAAACAAGCTTTTTTACATTCTGCTGGGACGCGCCGGAGAAAAAGTTTGCCTCGCCACGGGTCTTATTGGCACTCCTGTTCACGAAATTGGACACGCCTTTTTTTGTGTTTTATTTCGCCACCGGATTACCGAGATGCGGCTCTACCGTCCCAACAAAAGCGACGGCACACTTGGCTACGTGACGCATGAGTGGGACGGGCGGAGTATTTATCAGCGCGTCGGCAATTTCTTTATTGGCACGGGGCCGATTATTTTTGGAAGCGGCACCTTAGCGGTTTTGATGTGGGCACTCATCCCGAAGACTTTTGACATGTTTGCCCGACACCTGCGCACGTTCATTGACGCCATGCTGACCGCTCGTGTGGAAAAATTGCCCGGGCTGATTTTCAATGTTTTTGCGGATTTCTTCGCTCTCGCAAACTTGACTGACCCGCGCTGGCTGCTCTACACGGTGCTCGCCTGTTGTATCGCCCTGCACCTCAATTTGAGCAAACCGGACATCCACGGTGCGAAGCCCGGCGCGGTGCTTTTCGCAATTGTGGTCGCTGTGCCCAACCTTGCGCTGTTCTTTTTCGGCGACAAAACACTCGACGCTTACAACCGAAACTTTCTCACTGTTTGTCTCTTCGCATCGGGCGTTATGTTGCTCTGTTTGTTTTTTTCGACCGCCGCCCTCGCCATAGCATTTCTCCTCGAACGGCTAAAGAAACTGGTAAAAAAATAAACAAAGAGTGTCTGCAAATGTTACAGAGAACACAGATGGCGTAAATCGCGCAGAGAACGCAGATGTTGCAGATATTGCTAACTTTTGTTTGTGTTTCGTTTATTGGTTCCTCGCTACTTTGAGAGGGAGGCGAGGAAATGGGATCGAGAAGCACCCGAACCAGTAAGGACAACTTCTTTGGAACGCGGAATTTTTAGTTCCGTGAAAATCCCCCCTCCTCCCCCTTTCTCGGCAAAAGGATTTAGTCTGATTAATTATTCTGGCAACTTTTCGGAGGGAGTCCGTATCTACTTCGCGAACACTCGGAAAATCATGCACTTACAACGCGGCAGACATTTTGGCCATTTGCCGCACTTAAATAAAAAGGCAGCCATTTTTTTCGTTTGACTTCAAAATAGCTTATGTTCGTTAGACTCTCGCTCCGCACACAGCAGGATTTATAGTGCGGGGCAGCAGCACCAGCATTCCCACTCAAAACAGCGAGGAACCCAAACTTTTTTACCATCTGCTGGGACGTGCCGGAGAAAAAGTTTTTCAATAAATGGCAGCCATTTTTTTCTATTGACATGCTCGCAGGAAAATGACCCCTCGTGACAGATCACTCTTTTGATGTGGTATTTTTCATCAACGTTGGGACACATTTTGCCTCACAACCCCAACGGGATTACACAACAGAGCCAACCCTTGGCTTTGTTGGGATACCCCATTGGGGTTTGAAGTCACAATGTCGTTGGAGAATACCATAATGGTTTCACGAGATGCACTGAAAGCCCATCTCACTTGCGCCTACTTGCGTTATATCGCTGCGTCTCCACGAAGGGCATAGAGGGATTCCTCGTCGGCGGTCGTGTCGTCCGAAAACGGACGAGCTTGGCAGTGGTGGCGTTTGCCAGTGAGGACGCTATAACGACGAAGATTTTCCTCAACAAACGATTTGCTGCCTATCACTGCGCCCTTCGTGAACATCGAAACATGCGTCAAAAACCGCTCCGAAAGCGAAATCTTGCCGCCCTCCGATTCGACTTGA
>JAITPT010000133.1 GCA_031289285.1 Puniceicoccales bacterium | reverse complement strand
GCCGACAAGTTCTTCGCGATGGAAAGTGCCGCCGCCTACATTGACCTCAACCCTGTCCGTGCGCGTCTCGTCGCAGACCCGAAAGACTACCGCTGGTGCGGCTACGCCGAAGCCGTGGCAACGGGCAGCAAGGGCACGATGCGCCGCAACCTTCGCTATGCGGTTTCCTCCGACAACCTCAGCGACGAGGCGATGCTGGAAACCTACCGCGTTGTGCTGTATGGCAAGGGCGCAACCGCAAAACGCGGCGACTCCTCCGCCGCCCGCATCGCCCCCGAAGCCGCCCAAGCAGTCGCTGCCTCTGGCGGGAAACTCTCCCGCTCAGAGCGTTTGCTCACGAAGGCTACGCAGTTCACACGTGGCGGTGCCATTGGCGACGCGAAGTTTGTGGGCGCGATCTTAGCGCAATACACCCGCGAGACCAACCGCCGCTCCGGTTGCAAGCCCATCCCGTTTGCAGACGCAGATGCGGGCTCGGAGATTTCTGCCGACTGGCCAGAAGGTCTCTGCGTCCTACGTCGCCGCAAACATTGAGCTTGGAACCAACCGAGCCGATATAGTCCTCCGCTGCCTATTTCGTCTCCGCCGCTTCTTCTCTGACATTTCTTCTGCCCTTCCGTCCCTTCAAAAAAATCATCGTCCCTTTACTGCCTGCGCAATTGCCTTTGTCATTGCGTTGCGGATGCCTCGCCCTGTTTCAGAGCAGCACCATCAAAACGCCACCGAAAATGCGTAGCGGAACCCTCCCCCGACAAACTCTCTCCCAAACCACTAATTTTTCTTCTCTTTTCCTTTTCATCTTTCTTTAGCCTGGTAAAAAAATGGAAAAAACGCAACAACATTATTGCAACAAATTCTCAGAAATCTCGCGCATTTTACCCGTTTTCTCCAATTTTTTGCCTGCTTTTTGATATGCCAAGAAATTGAGTCTTTTTTAGCCCACTTTTTTCTTTAGCCTGGTAAAAAAATGAAGGATGACTTTCTTTAGCCTGGTAAAAATATTTGCGCACCGAAAACAAAAAAACGGCGGATACGAAATCCGCCGTTTTTTTGTTTGAACTGACTTTCCGATACGCGCAAGGGCACCCCCTCTTCGATTAGAACTTCAGAAGGACTTGGGCACCGATAAACCAAGCGTCGTAGCCGCCCTCACCGTTGCGGACACTGCCCTCAATGCGGAAACTCAAATTCTCGTTGAGCTTATAGGTCGGTGCAAGCGAGAGCTGATACTCGCTGTAAGAGTCGTGGTATCCAGAAATACCAGCACCCTCGTCCAATCTTTTACCACTCACACGCGCCGCAACAGAAAATCTGTCACCCGGGGAGAAGAGCGTTCCTGTGTTGATGAACTCTCCGAAAATAATCCACGTGTAGTGCGGGCGCGGACTGGCAGAGCCAAGACCGGAAGCTGCGAACTTCATGTCCTCAAAGAGAAACTCGGCACCAATGTTGAAGTTCTGATTGATTTCGTAGCGCGCCCAAACGTCAACGAGAACATGCTTCTTTTGGTAGAATTGAATTGCGCTGCCGCCGAAGCCAATTCCAAGACCCTCGTCATTTTTGCTGTCAAAACCGACACCCGCAAAAACCGTGAGACCCTGAATGCCTGTGTATTTTGCAAACACTTCGAAACCCACATTGTGGAGGTCGCCGTCGCCTTCGTAGAAGCCGCGCCCAGCCGCCAGCGAGTCAACAATAGAACCGCCAATAGTAAAGTTGCTGTTAGAAAACTCGGCTCTAATGCCGGAGTGGTAGGCGGGAGCTAACCACCAATCGCCGCCCGACCAGTAGCCCGCCGTCATGAAGGCGTTGTTCACGGTATGGAACGACTCGAAACCGAAATCGGTAACGAATTTGCCCGCTCGAAAGTTAAACTTGTTGTCGCCATTTTTAATTTCGTAGCTGACGTAGGCGTCGAGAATGCCCGCCTCGTCAAAGCGTTTTTTGTTCGTGCCTTCTGGTATGTAGAGGGCACTCACGTAGGCGGAGAAGCCTTGGTATTCGGCTTTGACGCCGAACTTGACGGCGTCCAGCCCGCGGTTTTGCGAGTCGAACAGCGAGTAGTCGCGGTTGGCACTATCGTCTTTGCTGATGGTAGCCGAGGAGGCGACATAGCCGTCAATGGTCAGGTAGGTATTGGGAACCTGCACATCCGCCATGCTCGGAAGCGCGGCGGCAGCTGTGAGCATTGCCGAAAGAGCGGTGGTTTTCAGTAACGTGTTCATAAGTGTTTTTTAGTGTTTTTCTGCGTGTGGTTGAGTGTGAAGATTTGCCAGTCCGTCGCGGCCCCCGCCAGACCTCTGTCCGGCGACATCCGCTCTGCTGCGGTTGACGTGGCGCGGGACAATGCCAACGCGGCAGCGGCTGGCAAGCGTATTTGTTAAAAAAATTTTACTGTCTATTTTTGCGCACACGCATACAAAAACGTGCCCTTAGCCGACATGCCCTCCACCGACGACCGCCAGCAGACGAAAGCCCGAAAACAGTCCAATCTTGCGTTCGCATTTCGCGTCGCCGGTCTTGACGCGCCGCGCCGTCGTGCGATGGAAATCTTCTACACGTTTTGCCGCGTCGCCGACGACATCGTTGACGAGGGCGGCGACGACGATGCCAAACGCGCCGCACTTGACGCATGGCGGGCGACGATACGCAGCCTTTACCGCAACGATAACGCCACCATCAGCGACGACGACGGCGGCGCGGACAACGCCGCTGCAACGCTCGGCGGCTTGGCGCAAGAATTGGCCGAGGTCGTGAAAAACTACGCGCTTCCTGAGGCACCCCTGCTGGAAATCCTCGACGGCTGCGCGATGGACATTGGCCACCGCGAATACGCCGACGCCGACGCCCTGCACGTCTATTGCCACGGCGTCGCCTGCGCGGTCGGGCTGGTGTCGCAAAAGATTTTCGGCTGCGTCTCGCCCCTGTCGCAGGAATACGCCGTGGCACTGGGCTACGCGCTTCAATTCACAAACATCTTGCGCGACGTCGCGGAGGACTACCACGAGCTGGGGCGGATTTATTTGCCGCGTGACGAAATGGCGGCCTTCGGCGTCGCGCCGGAAGACTTGGCGGAGCCGTCGCAAAACCCCGCCTGCGCCCGCTTGTTCGCCGCGCAGTATTTCCGCGCCAAACACTACTTCAACAAAGCGCGCCGTCTCGTCGCCCCAGAGGACAATGCCGCGCTACGTCCCGCCTTCGTGATGGGCGAGTTTTACGAGGCGATTTTGGAAAAAATAAAAGCCAGCGGTTTCCGCTTGACACGTCGGCGTGTGCGCCTCTCGCGCTGGGAAAAATTGCGTCTGCTGCGGCGAGTGCTGCGCGGTGGCAACAGCGACGGCGACAACGCCACCAACAACAACGTTGGCACCAGCGGCGCGGCCAACACCCGACCCCGCCGCGTCGTCGTTGTCGGCGGCGGCGTGGCGGGGATTGCCGCCGCAGCGGACGCCGCGCTCGCTGGCGACACCGTCACCCTCTTAGAAGCGCAACCCGCGCTCGGTGGGCGTGCGGGAAGTTTCGCCCACGCGGGGCAAAAGATTGACCACGGCCACCACGCGCTCTTCGGCTGCTACCGCGCATTTCTCCGACTCGCCGGACAGCTCGGCGTCCGCCAAAAACTTTTCGCGCCAACGCCCCGCCTGTGCGTCGCCTACCACTCGCCCGACGGACGCCGTGCGTGGCTGCGGGCGTGGCGTCTGCCCGCGCCCCTCGGGCTGGCGGGCGCGCTGGTGTCGTTCGGGGAATTATCATGGCGCGACCGCTGGGCACTCGCAAAGTTTGCGCTCGCGTTGAAGTTCGGGCGGTGTGTGCCAACCTCAGGCGAAACCGCCGCCGCTTGGCTGGCGCGGTGCGGGCAAACGGCGGGCGCGGTGCGGGCGGTCTGGGAACCCTTCTGCGTCGCCGCGCTCAACGAACCGCTGTCACTCGGCGACGCCGCCCTGCTGCGAGAGACGGCGCGACGGCTGCTCTTCGGCAACACGTTTGACGCGACAACACTCGCGAGCCGCGAACCGCTGGGGCACTTGTTCGAGCCTGAGTTGCGCGTCTGCCTGCGGGGCACAGGCGGCGCGGTGCGCACGAGCGCAACGGCGCGGGAGATTTGCAAGACAGCGCCAACAACGACGCCAACGACGACAACTACGGTGCCAACAACAACGCCAACAACGGCACCGACGACGCCAACGGCAACAGCCATCATTCTCGCCGACGGAAGCCGCGTCGAGGCCGACGTGTTCATCTTGGCGGCACCGCCCAAAACCGTGTCAACCCTGCTGTGCGAAAAATTGCCCGCGCTGCAACTGCGCCCACGCCCGATACTCAACGTCCACCTGTTCACCGACGGGCGTTTCCTCGACGCGCCGTTTTACGCGGGCTTGCTGGATTCGCCCGTGCAATGGGTCTTCGACGAAGACGCCGCCTCGCTGTCCGCCGACGCCCCGCCGGACGCCCCCGCGCACTACACGCTCACGTTGAGTTGCCCGCCGGAAGAATGGCTGGCCTTGCCGTCGTCGGAAATCGTCGTCCGCGCCGCCGACGAATTGCGGCGGTTTTTCCCCGCCTTCGCAAACGTTCGCATCGTGGACAGCTTGGTGTGCAAATGCCCCAACGCCACCTTCCCCGCGACACCTGCAGCAGCACCCGCCCGCCCCTCCGCGCACACCGCATTCGCCAACGTGTTTTTGGCAGGCGACTGGACAAACACCGGCCTCCCCTCGACCCTCGAAGGTGCCGCCCAAAGCGGCCAATTTGCCGCCGCACTTGCGCGAGCGCAGGCAGCCATTTAACGAAGAGCCACAAGCACAACCACCGCCGACATCACCGCCACCGCCAAACCCACGCTACACATGCCCGCCCAACGCATCCGCATTCTCGGCACGCAAAGTTCCGGCAAGACCGTGCTTCTTGCCGCGCTTACGCATCGGCTCTCTTCGACGGTCGTCTCCCCGCGTATCACCAGCGAAAACATCGCGACGCACCGCTACACGGCAGGCGTAATGGACGCACTCGAAAACGGCAACTGGCCGCCCTCCACCGCGGTCGGACTCCGCCAAGAACTCCGCTGGCTTTGGCACGACGCAGATAACGACGCACACGAACTTCTCACTTTCGACTGCGCAGGTCAGGACTTCCGAGCTATCTTTGAGGCTGAGGCGGACACCAACAACGCACAGCAACCTGCTTTGCACAAAAGCCAAGACGACGACGAAGCGGATGCTCAAACCGACGGCGACTTCGGCGCACTGCAATTTGTTTTGCGCGGGATACCCGCCCAACGCCCCATTTCAATCTCGAACCCCGTTTCAATCTCGAACAACAACGGCCTCAACGCACAGCAACTTGCCCTGCGCGAAGCATTCTTTTCCAGCGACCTTGTTCTGCTGTTGTTTAACTTTCAAGAGGCTCTTGATATTTATGGAAAGCCCGGCAAAAACCAAGCTCGCATAGAAGTTGAGATTGCGCCCGCTATCGCTATCCGCCGTCTCCGCGCCGCCGGAATCACTGTTTATATTATTCTCACACAAGCTGACCGTTACCGCGAGCGCGTGGAACGCGAATGGAAGGGCAATTACAGCGAGGCACTTCACGCAGTTTTACCGCAGCTATTTCTGGCTGCGTTAGAAACAGGGACGCCCTACGCAGTTGTAAGCGCAGTAGAAACTGAAGAACGCGACGGCAAAATTTTGCCCAAGAAAATAAAGGTTCCTCGCTACTTTGAGTGGGAGCACACAGGGACAGGGATTTTGAGCTTGGCGGCATGGAAGTAGAGCATAGTGATTAAATTTGTGGTCGTGCGAAAGCCGCGGGCGGCACGTTTCA
>JAITPT010000029.1 GCA_031289285.1 Puniceicoccales bacterium | reverse complement strand
AAATTTTCCTTCCGAAACAAGGCGTAAAATATCCGCTGTCTTGTCAACGTAAAGGTAATCGTTTTCACGAAGATCTTTAAAGGATTGGATGCCGATGGGTAAGTTTTTCATGGTAGCGTGTGTGCAGTGTTTAGGAAAAAGTTTTGAGGAAAAGTCAACAAGGGCGCAAGTGCATTTATGCTGCGGTGGTGGATGCGGTGGCGGTTTCGTCTTTAAGCACTTCGAGGCGGCAGGCGATTTCTTTGCCGGAGAAGGCGACACCGAGGAGGGAAAGTCTTTGCGCACTGCTTAAATAACGGTCAGCGTAACGTTTCTCTTTGATTTGAGAAAGCGCGGCGTCTAAGAGTTCGGGTAAATGGCCAGCTTCTATACTAAACTTTACCTCGGCGACAACTACGTGCCCCTTGAATTGCCACACGGCGTCCATGCGGCCAATGTCAGTCATGATTTCGCCTTGGATTTCAAAGCCAAGCAGACGCAACCAAACTAAAAATAAGGAATGATAATACGCTTCGTTTCCAATGTGCAAGGGATAGGGAACACTCGCTAACATTTTACGGAGACCTTGCTCCAGCGCGGCAACTTCGCCGTGATAAAGCTGGCGTTGCATTTGTAGAGATAAGTCACGCGATTCACCGGGTGGTAACTGATTAAACGTGCTTAACAAATACGACAAAAATGACTTTCGGACTTCGTCGTTGGGAAAATCGAGAAGATACTCTGGTTCGTCCAAAAACAGCGGGTCGGGACGTATCTTTTTTATCGTCAAATAACCACTTTGAAATAACAGGGGAAGTGGACTGATATTTTCTGGGTCGAAGGACGCCACGCGAATAGCACTTGCCGTCATCGGTTGTAGAACAATGGAGAACGCATCGCATTTCTTAATGATGTCTAATAAGAATGTTGGCGTCCCAGAGGAAAACCAGAAGTTAGAAAATTTTTTGTGATTGAAAAACAATAAAATTGAAAATGGATTATAGACACTGATTTCTCCATTCCAAGAATAGCCGTTATACCAAAACTTCAAAGATTCCAAGAGACGTTTTTGGTCAATTTTAAGAGACGTTGAAGCCGAGGCAATATGTTCTGGGAAACAAGTTTCCAATTCCGTTTGCGTGTAACCGCAAATCGCGGAATATTCATCGTGGAAAGTGATGTCATTCAGGTTGTTTAATTCCGAGAATACGGAGAGACCAGAGAACTTGGCTATCCCTGTCAGAAAGACAAAGCGCAGGTGTTCGCCCGTGCCTTTCAAAATCCCGTAGAGGGAACGTAAAAAGTTGCGAACTCGTTGCACTTCTTCGCGCGGGTGTGTTAGGACATCCAGAATTGGTTTGTCGTATTCGTCAATCAAAACTACCACTTGATTGCCGGTTTTTTTGTGAAGCCCTTCGATAAGTTCGGCAAGGCATGTCGCAGGTATTGCCGTCCGAAAGGCAATTTGATTTTCGTCGGCAGTTTGTTGAAGACGGGCGAGGATGCTCTCCGTCATTTCTTCAAACGTTTGGTGGGCAAGTGTGCTCCAATCAATACGAATTACGGGATGTTGTTTTGACCAGTCCCACTTGTCGTAAATTGCCAATCCCTCAAAGAGGGCTTTGTTGCCTTTGAATAATTCTTCAAGCGTGCTGAGGAGTAGCGACTTCCCGAAACGGCGCGGACGCGACAAAAAATAAACCTCGCCGTCGGAGACAAGGCGTAAAATATCCGCCGTCTTGTCAACGTAGAGATAATCTTTTTCACGAAGATCTTTAAAGGATTGGATGCCGATGGGTAAGTTTTTCATGGTAGCGTGTGTTTGTCGGCGCGATTTGCGCACGTTTGTGGTTTCAGAATTGTTATTTTTTCTCCACTGGCTTCTCCACGGGTTTCTCCACTGGCTTCTCTGCTGGTTTTAGCACTGGTTTCACGGCGGGTTTATTTTGTTTTTCGGCTTTGTTTTGGGCGCGGAGGGTGTCTGCGGCGTTGCGTTCTTGGCGACGGCGAATTTCTTCTATTACTTCGCGTTCGTCTTCCGACAAACTCACAGCGGCAAAACGTCCGTTTTCGATGTAACTTTTTGCGTCGTAGCGAGTCAGTGAGCCGGGGGCCATTCCGGGTAACGTATCAATAGCGGGTTTTTCTTTGGAAACTTCGATGATATGCGGTCGGAGAAAAATCACTAATTCGGTGCGGACGCCGCTGTTTGTTTCGGGTTGGAACAAGCGGCCAATCAATGGGATGTATCCGAAGAGCCACATCACTCCTTTTGTTTGCGTTTCGCGGAAAGATTGCAAGCCCGCCAGAACGACCGTCTCGTTGTTGTCGGCGATGAGATAGGAAGAGGCACTACGTTTTGCGACGATGGGTTGTGAGTTTCCGTCAACCATCACGGTTCCTGAAATTTCATCGTTAGCTTGGGTAACTTTCATTTCGACCGAGCCGTTTGCGCCGACGCGGGGAGTGACGACGAGCGAGAGACCGATATCTTTGGATTCAACTGTGGCGCGGGCGGTGCCGGAGTTGGAGATGTCGGAGAGGGAGGAGGTAACCATTGGGTGCGACTCGCCGACGAAAATTTCTGCGGGTTGGTTGTGTGAGGTGCTGATGAGCGGGGCGGACAGGATACGGACGCGGGAATCTTGCTCGGCTTGGCCGAAGAGGATTTGGAAGTTGTAGTCGCGTAGCGAGCCGGTGACGGAAAAGGGGGTGCCGCCGCCCATGGGGTTGGTTGGCGTGGAGGCCATGTAGGTGGCGCGGGGGTTTTCGTCGCGAAGGCCGCTTACCGCCCCTGCTGCTGTTCCGGGGAGGGCGGCTTTGTAGCCTATGCCGAGGGTGTCGAGGCCGGAGGCTTCGCCGTTCCTGAGTGTGACTTCGACGATGACGGCTTCGATGCGCACTTGGGCGAGGGGGATGTCTATTTTGTTAACAAGCTCTTTGAGTTGGCGGATGTCTTCGGCGGTGCCGAAGAGCATGAGGCGGTTGGTGCGTTCGTCGCCGGAGACGGAGACGTATTCGGAAAATGCGTTGGGGGTGTTGGGCTGGGTGAGGGGGACGGCGGCGGCACCAGCGGCACCAGTGCGGGCACCGGTGGTGGTGTTGGCGGCGCGGGTGGTGAAGCCGAAACTTTTGTATGTGGTGACGTTGGTGCGGACACCGCTCGTGCTGCCGCTTGAGCCAGCTGAGGTGACGGCGGTGGCGCTGTTAGCGGTGCTGACTTTGCCCGTCACAATGGTTTCCAAAATATTGATGACGGAGGCGACTTCGGAGTGTTTGAGGCCGATGACTTCGCTGCTTGTTTTCGGGAGGCTCTCGATGTCCATCTGGGCGACTATCTCGCGCAGGCGCACTTCGTTGCGTGGCGGAGTGACGATGATGAGGTGGTTGGCGAGGTCGTCGGACTCGATGGTGATGCCGCCGGCGAGCGAGTAGGGGATGGAGCCTTGGAGTGTGGTGAGTTGTTTTTTGATGTCGGAGGCGCGGATGTGTTTGAGTTTGAAAAAGAGAAACTTCGAGGAGTCGTCCACGCCTGCGATGATTTTTTCGACTTGTTTGACTTGGTTGATGGAGCCGGTGAAGAGGATGGCGTTGGCGTTGAGGAAGGCTTGGATGCTGCCGCCGCGTGTGGTGCTGACGAGGGCGGTCAACATGGGTTGGACGATGCTGACGGAGGTGTTGTTGAGGAAAAAGAGTCGGGAGATGACGCGCTCGGAAGCGGGCAGGGCGGCGACTTCGGTGGCGGTCGTATAGACGGGCGGGGCTTCGCGGGTGGCCTCGGCGGTGGGGACGGCTTTGTAGAAGTCGGTGCCTTCGATGGGGATCATGGCGACGCCGTTGATGCTGAGGAGACTCTCGAGGGCGGTGATGGCTTGGACGCGGGTGATGGTGTCGGCGCCGTTGAAGTTGATTTTGAGAATGGGGAGGGTCTGGGTGCGGAGGACGGTTTTGCCGGAAAATGTCTCAAAGAGGGAAATGACTTGTGGGAGGGATTCGTCGGTGAGGAAGACGGGGCCGACGACATCGGTGGGGGCGAGCGGTTTTTTGGGCGCGGCGGCAGCGGTGCCGAAGGCGGCGGTGGGTGCGCCGCGGGTGGGGTCGCCGGGGCCTGCGCCGAAGCGGTTGCGGAAACCGCCGCGACGCCCGCCGCCCGGGCGGTCGGCGTCGGGGGCACCGGGGGTGCCGGGGGTGCCGGGGGTGCCGGGCGGGAAACCTGGGCGGTCGGCGTTGGTGGGCGGGAAGCCCGGGCGCGGCGGGAGTTGGCCACCGCCGAGCGGGGGCGCGGCGGGGGTGCCAGCGGGGGCGGTGCCTGCGGCGTTTGCTGGGGCGGGTGCGCCAGCGGGTCGTGCGGCTCCGGCGGGCGTGAAGGTGGTGACGGTGGTGGTGACGGGGCCGGTGGGTTTTGCGGTGGGCGCGGGTGCGCCGGTCGTCGGCGTGGTCGCGGGCGCGGCGGTGGTTGGCGTTGTCGGCGCGGTGGGCGCGGCGGGTTTTGCGGTGGCGGGCGGGTCAACGATGACGACGTCTGCTTCGTCGTCGGCGGGGAAGGGGACGTCGTCGTCGGCATCGGCGTCGGCAACTGGCGCGGGTATCGGCGGCGGCGGCGTGGGCTGCGGGCGTGTGCTCTGGGCTGCGAGCGCGAGGGGTGCGAGAAACACCGCCGCGAGGAGGAGTTTTTTTAGGGAGATGCGTTGTGTGTGGGTTGTGTGCATGTTCGTGGGAAAGGTTGTTTTCAGGTGTGAGTGAGTGTGAGTGGAGGGTTGAAGCGGGCGGGTTTGGCGGTTTGTTTTTCGGGCGTGGTCGCGGCGCGGGAGGGCGGCAGGAGCGGCTTAGTTTTTGGTTTTGGTGGGGGTGTTCTTTTTGCTGACGCTGTAGGTCTGGATGTCGTAGGTGGTCCGCATATCGCCGCGTGGGCTGAGGACTTTTACGCGGGCGGAGGCGACGACGAGGGGCATTTTTTTGCTTTGTTCGCGGAGGCGGTCTTCAAAGTTGAGGAGGCGTTTGAGGTAGAGCGAGGAGCCGCTGGCGTCGGCAAAGCTGACGCGGATGGTGGTAGTTTTTATTCCGTTTTTGTCGTCGGCGCGGGGTTTTGCGAAGTCGAAGTTTGGGACGAGGCCGACGGGGACTGCGAATGATTCGACGAGGGTCTGGAAGCCGATGCCGAGGGAGAGGTCGCTTTCGCCGAGGCGTTTTTTGTGTTCTTCGAGGTCTTTGTCGGTCTCGGCTTGTGTGTCTATGACGTGCTGCTGGCTGGCGATGACTTGTCGTGCGGCGGCGAGGCGGGTGCTGGCTTCGCGGTAATTTCTGAAGATGGCGGAGCCTGCGATGAGGGCGACTACCCAGAGGGCAGCGACGAGGAGGACGCGCTCGCGTAGCGAGATGAGGGAGGTCTTGGCAGGATTGGTCTTGGGCTTGAACATGTGCGGAAGTGGCGCGGAAGGTTGGCGAGTGGTTGGCGGCGGTTGGTTGGCGAGTGGTTGGTTGGTTGGCGGGTTTATTTTTCGGGTGTTGCGGCGGCGGGCGCGGCGGGTTTTGCGGCGGCAGCAGCGGCGGCGGCGGGTGTTTTTTCGTTGAGGACGGATTTGATTTCCTCGGCGACGGCGGCGGTGCTTTCGCGCTCGACATCGAGGCGGGCGACGGTGACGCGGAATGTGTAGGTGGTGCGTCCGTTGACGTTCTTGGACTCCGGCTCGGTCACGGCGGCAAATTGTTTGTCTTGGCGGAGCGTCTTCACGTAGTCGGTGATTTTTTGGGAATCCGCCGCCGCCGCGACGACTTGGATTTGGGCGGGGCTGGTCTTGGTGTTGGTGTCCACTTCTTCAAAGTAGATGTCGGGCGGGCGGAGGTGGTTGAGAACTGCGAGGGTGTCAAAGAAAGAGGGGCGAGCAGACTCCTCGATGGCTTGTAGCTCGTCGAGCCGCTGGATGAGGTCGTTCTTGGCTTGGATGGCCTCGACCTCGGCTTGGCGTTCGTTCTGGCGGACGACTTCGGCGTCAGCGTGCCTTTTCAGAAAGAAGCAGACTGCACCCGCCACGAGTAGGAGCGCCCACGCGCCGAGGCCAGCGATGGTGGCGTGGTTGAGGGTGCGGCGGTTGGCACGGGTTTTGCGTTCGCGGGCGAGCCATGCGCGTTCGCGTGGGTCGGCGTTCCAAGCGTCGGCGATGGGGAAGGCGACCGTGCGGATGGCGTTGCTGGTAGTGTCTTGCCAGCGGGCGAGGAGGGTTTTCACGCCAGCAGCAGTAGCTCCTTGCCAGACAAAAGTGGGCGCGTGTTTGCCGTGGCAAAGGGGTTCGCGAAGGGTGCGCTCGGTGGCAGCACGAGCAGCGAGGGTGCCAGTGCCAGCGGGCAAGGGCCAAGATTTGATTTCCGTGGGAAGCGGGGTGTGCGACGCGAAACGGACGGCGGTGAGGGCAGCAGGAGTGGCGAGCCAGTGCCAGAGGTCGGGCGCGGTGTCGGGCGCGAGGAGGAAGTCGGGGAGGATGAAGGCAGCGCGCTCGTAGTCGCCGTTGGCGGCTTCGCGGAGGCGTTCGCGGGCGGTCGCATAGTAGAGGAGGCTGGCGTGAAGGTGGGCAGCAGGGGCCGGAGGTTTGGCAGGTTTGGAGTCGTCGCCCGTTTCGCCGTTGGCGGTTTTTTGCGGGGCGCTCGGCGGAGCAGCGTTTTTCGCAGGCTGCGCAAAGAGACGCCAGCCGTGAGCAAGCTGGTCAGCAGGGAGCGGAGCATGAGACTCGAGGGAGAGCAGGGTGAGGCTTTCGAGAGCGGCGGGCGTCTTGGCTTCGGAGGGGGCGAGCGGGAGCGTTTCCCAAAAGAAAAGCCAGCCGGGCGCAGGTAAGAGCGCGGGCGCGGCGGAACGGAGTTTTTTGGTGGAGGCGGGTGGTGGCACGGTTGGAATGGTTGGTTTCTGCGTTGTGGCGAGTGTGCTGTAAAACAGCAGAATGAGGCATGGTGTTTCACCCTATTGGAGATTTTGCAGATTTAGGGCGTGGGCGGGGGGAGGCAGGGGGAGGAGTATGGGCGAGAGGTGGAGGGCGAGAGGACATGGGGGGGGGGCAATCGGCAAACCGCCTTTGTGTTTGTGTGAGGTGAGGGCGTGGGCGAGGGAGGGTGATGGTGTGGGCTTGGTGGCGTGAGTTGAATTTGGGTTCCTCGCGCTACTGGTTGTTTGGAATGGGAGGCGCGGGTATGGGCGGTTCGGGAAACGCCAATCCCCGTAGGATTTATAGTTCCGCGAAAATCCCCCCCCCCCCAATGGGCACTCCAGCGGCAAAAGTATTTAGCCTGGTAAATTATTCAGTCAGGATATCCGGCAATTTTTCGGAGGGAGTTCGGATTGTTTCGCAACCATTCGAAAAATCATGCACTTACCGCGCAGTCGCCATTTTGCCCATTTGCCACACCCGAATAAAAAGGCAGCCATTTTTCCTACTTGACTTCAAAATGGCGTGTGGCAGTTAACACCTCCGTCCCCACACGCGGCTTCGCACACAGCAGGATTGTCGCGGAGCACACACTACCACTATTTATCAACCCGACCAGCAAAAGTATTTAGCCTGGTAAATTATTCAGTCAGGATATCCGGCAATTTTTCGGAAGGCGTTCGGATTGTTTCACAACCATTCGGAAAATCATGCACTTACCGCGCAGTAGCCATTTTGCCCATTTGTCACACCCGAATAAAAAGGCAGCCATTTTTCCTACTTGACTTCAAAATGGCGAGTGGCAGTCAGGCACTCCATCGCACACGCGGCTTCGCACACATCAGGATTGTCGCGGGGCACACACCACAGGTGCATACGCCGTCACTATTCATCAACCAACCCCTCACTCCCATCACGCCCCGTGCAGGGCTGAGGCACCATTGCTTCCATGCAAAATAGCGACGAAGCTGAATTTAGTTGTTCCCTTGCGCGGCGGCTTTCTTATTCCGGCTACTCTTTCGCAACCCGCGCCGAGCGTGCGTAACGCACCCGGTGCCCCGCTTTTTTTCAGCAATGGCAATCATAGCAGTTCTCGACTTCGGCTCCCAATACACGCAGGTCATCGCCCGCCGCATCCGCGAGTGCAACGTCCACTCGCGTATTTTCCCGTTCAACACGCCAGCGGCGGTGTTGCGGGCGGAGGGTGTCGCGGGGGTCATACTTTCTGGCGGGCCGGCGAGCGTGAAGGAGCCGGAGTCGCCGCGCCCCGACGCTGGGGTTTTTGACTTGGGTGTGCCCGTGCTCGGCATCTGCTACGGTTTGCAACTCATCGCAGAGATGACGGGCGGTGCCGTCGCCAAAAGCACCCACCGCGAATACGGCAGCAGCACACTCGAAATCACGGGCGAGTCGGGTCTTCTCGCGGGCATCAAGGGGCCGTTGACGGTCTGGAATTCGCATGGCGATAAGGTGGCGCGCTTGCCCAAAGGGGCGCGGGCAGTGGCGCGGACTGAGAACTCGGCCTTCGCTGCTATCGAGGACAGCGCACGCCGCCGCTACGGACTGCAGTTTCACCCCGAGGTCGAGCACACGCGCCAAGGGGTGAAAATCTTAAAAAACTTTTTGTTCAAAATCTGCCGCGTGAAGGCGGATTGGCGGATGTCGAACTTCGTCAACGACGCTATCGCCGCCGTGCGCGCCCAAGTCGGCGAGAGCAACGTGCTCCTCGCGCTCAGCGGCGGGGTGGACTCCTCCGTCGTCGCTGCGCTTTTGCACAAAGCCATCGGCAAACAGTTGACGTGCGTTTTCGTGGACCACGGGCTGCTGCGGCTGGGCGAACGCGAGCAGGTGGTGAAAATGTTTCGCGACCATTTCAAGATGAACTTGGTGGTGGTGGACGCCGCCGAGCGTTTCCTGAAAAAACTCAAGGGCGTGGAAGACCCAGAGAAAAAACGCAAAATTATCGGCGGCGAGTTTATCAAAGTGTTTGAAGACGAGTTCCCGAAAATTGCGGAACAGAGCGGCGCGAAGTTTTTGGCGCAGGGGACGATTTACCCAGACGTCATCGAGTCTGCCGCCATCGCCAACTCGCACTCGGCGGTCATCAAGAGCCACCACAACGTGGGCGGTCTGCCCAAAAACATGAAGCTGAAACTCGTGGAGCCGATACGCGAGCTGTTCAAAGACGAGGTGCGCGCACTGGGCTTGGAGGTGGGGCTGCCCCACGATATGCTCTGGCGACACCCGTTCCCCGGGCCGGGGCTGGGAGTGCGCATTTTGGGCGAAGTCAAGAAGGAATATTGCGACATCCTCCGCGCCGCCGACGCCGTGTTTATCGAAGAACTGCACAAATCCGGCTGGTATGAAAAAACGTGGCAGGCGTTCACCGTCTTCATCCCCGTCAAAACCGTGGGCGTGATGGGCGACGAGCGAACCTACGATTACCTCGTCTCCTTGCGGGCTGTGACAAGCTCCGACGCGATGACGGCAGACTGGGCACATTTGCCATACGAGCTACTGCAAAAAGTGTCGGGACGCATCATCAACGAAGTCAAAGGAGTGAACCGCGTCGTCTATGATATTTCCTCAAAACCCCCCGCCACAATCGAGTGGGAGTGAACGCAGGGCAGGGCGGGGGACGAGGGCGAGTCGCGGGCACTGCCCCCTTTCGACTTCCCGCCGGCTACGCCCGCCGCTAACTTGCCTACCGCAAAAAATATGGCCGCTCCGAAAAATAAAAACGCCCCATCCGCCGCGCTCGACACCGCGCCCGACACCGCGCCCGCCGCCAATGCCGGTAGCCCCTACACGGGCGCGTTGCGTCAAAAAGACTCCGCGCTCGAGGCCGCATTGCGCCCGCCAAACTTTGGCGACTTCACCGGGCAGCTCCGCACTATCGAGCGTTTGCGCGTGATGACTGGTGCCGCCCGCCGCGAAGGGCGTGCCCTCGACCACATCCTCATTCACGGACCGCCCGGACTCGGCAAAACCACGCTTGCCTTCATCCTCGCTGCCGAAATGGGTGCCAAAATTAAAATCACCTCTGGCCCTGTTATCGAAAAAGCCTCCGACCTCGCTGGCTTGCTCACGAGTCTTGAGACGGGCGAAATCCTTTTCATAGATGAAATCCACCGCATCTCAAAAACCGTCGAAGAGTTTCTCTACTCCGCAATGGAGGACTTCCGCATAGACATCATGATAGATCAAGGGCCGAACGCCCGCAGTGTGCGCCTCAACATCCCGCGCTTCACGCTCGTCGGCGCGACCACGCGCACGGGCTTGCTCACCGCGCCCATGCGCAGCCGCTTCACCCTGCAAACGCGCCTCGATTACTACTCGCACGAAGACCTTTTCAAAATCGTCCGTCGCAACTGTGAGTTGCTCGGAATGACGATTGACAACGGCGGCGCGTTGGAAATCGCTCGCCGTGCGCGCGGCACTCCGCGCATCGTCAACAACCTCATCCGCTTCACCCGCGACTACGCGCTCGAGCGTGCGGACGGCGCGGTGACACGCGATGTCGCGGCGGCGGCGCTGGAACTTTTGGAGATTGACCAAAACGGGCTTGACGAGATGGACAAGCGAGTCTTGCGCGTGATGGCGGAAAATTACGGTGGCGGGCCGGTTGGTCTGGGCACAATTGGTGTCGCTGTCGGCGAAGACGAGCACACCTTGGAGGAGGTCCACGAGCCATATCTAATACAAGAGGGTTATTTAGCCCGCACCCCTCAAGGTCGCACCTTAACCGACAAAGGTTGGGGCGTCTTAGGCATCTTACCCAAACGCCGCGCCACCCAAGCCGAGTTGTTTTGAAAAAACCGAGCCAAGGCGGAAAACATTTTTATTAACCAGGCTAAAAAACTTGCTTGCCCGTGTGGTCGGCGGCGTCTCGCCGCCGCCCTCCGGCAACTCTTGCGTCCCACCAGCGGCGTCCCGCGAGTCTTGCGTCCCGCCAGCGGCGTCCAGTGTCTTGTGTCCGGCGTCCTAAGCCGCCCGCCCGCCGAAAGCCGCCCCGCCCCGCCCGCCAAGGACGCCGGACTCCGGACTCAAGACACCGCCCCCGGAAAAACGCCGCGCCACCAGCAGCACCCCGCCACTCGCCTGCGCCCGCCGCCACGTCACACCAGCGGCGTCCTGTGAGTCTTGCGTCCCACTGGCGGCGTCCAGTGTCTTGTGTCCGGCGTCCTAAGCCGCCGCCGCCCCGAGCGCCGCCCCGCCGCCAAGGACACCGGACTCAGGACTCAAGACGCCGCCACCGGAAAGCCGCCCGCTCTCCTTTCCCCTCCTTTCGCCTCTTGCTCACCGCTCGCCCGTC
>JAITPT010000233.1 GCA_031289285.1 Puniceicoccales bacterium | reverse complement strand
AAAGACCTGTCCCCTCTTTTGCCTCGGCGGGAGACACGGGGGGTGGAGTGGTGGAGGTTGAGGGTATTGGCGAAAGCGGTGTTGGTGGTTGTGCCTCGCATTGCCGCCACGCGCCATAGGGGATGCAAGTGAAAAAAGGGTCTGTCCCTTTTTGCCTCTTATCCCTTTTTGCCTTTTTGTCCTCGGACAGACACGGACCAACACGGACGGGCACGGACATGGATAGTGAAAAAAAAGACCTGTCCCCTCTTTTGCCTGCCCCCCCCCCTTTTGGCGGTTTTGCTCTGCGCCAAGCAGACTTGGCAGTCTGCGCACAGAAATGCGCCCGCCTCAATTGAGGCGGGCGCGGATGAGGCGGTTTATCTTTAGAACCACTGGTTTCGACGTTTTTATGCCGTTTTTTGCGGTTCTTCGATTGTCCTTCTTAGGTTTCTTCTTAGGTTTTTTTAGGGTTGTTTGATGCGGAGTTCTTCGCCGAGGCGGAGGACGACGGGGCCGAGGAGGCCATAAGGGATGCCCCAGCCACCACGAGGACCACCGAGAGTCCAAGTTTTGCGCTGCGCGACAGGACGGGAATTGTCAAAGGCAAGACGGTTATACCAAGTGCTTGTTACCGCTATCTCCAAAACATTTTCGCCACTTTTCGCCGGAGCAGAGATGTCAGTGCGATAAGGCGGTGCCCAAAGTGTGCGCACTTTTTTGCCGTTGAGCTTCACCTCGGCAACAAACTCCACCACACCCAAATCCAACAGGAGCGGCGAGCCAACCGCACTCGCAGGTAAATCAAACTTCACCGTATAAACAGCAGTGCCCGAAAAGGCGCGCGCTTCGTCACTCAGGCCAGTCAATCCGTTCCACGATTTAAGCGTGTCGAGGGTCAACGGAGTTTCCGGTGCACCCCATCCGGCGGGGAAGGCGAGCGTCCACGGTGTTGTCAGCGGGATGACGCTGGGTTTCGCAGCGGTGAGGACGTTGGTAGTGCCATTCGCAGAATGCACTCTGTAAGTGCCCGATACGTATGCGCGGACAGCGGTGGCGTCGGCAGAGATTTCGTGAGTGTAGGGTTCCGAGCTAAGTTCGCCGGAGAGGTCGTAGGTCGCGCCCTCGGGGATGATAATGGTCTGCTTGGAACCGTCGGTTTTTTGGACAACGATTTCGAGTTGTTTGACGATGCCGTCAGCGGGGTCGCCACCGGCAAACTCGGAGGTGGCAGCGATTTTGCCTCCAACTTTTTTGAGCGCGGTGCGGACAGCGGGGAGAACGTCTAAGCAGCGTTCCGACGCGGCGAGGTCGCCGTAGCGGGCGGAGATGATGCTTCCTCTTTCGGCGGGTGCGCCGCCGTCTAAGCGGGTGCGTTCGGCGAAGACGAGGCGTTGGCTGTCTTGCACGGGTTTGTCATGGCGGAAAACGACAAAACAGGCACCGGCTTTGGGGAGGTCGAAGGACACGATGGAGTAGGAGGCGGCCTTGGAGCTGTCGTTTCTGTTGAAAACTGCGGCGCGGCTTTCGCCCGTGGCGGGGTCCCAGATTTCGGCGCGGCCAGCGTTCCTAAACGCGAGTTTGCCTTTGAATGCGCGGCCTTGTGGTGCGCTGATGAAATACCAGTCGGCGTTGGCGGCGCGGCGGTGTGTCCAGAGCGCGAGGTCGTCAATAGGCGATTTTTCGCTTCGTGCGCCGAGCACGTCGGCGGGCAGGCTCAGCGTGGTCAACGCAGAGTCGAGTGTTTTGAACGTATCGCCGAGCGGAGGGACGCTGACGACTGTGCCTTTGCCGAGTTGGCGCGGGGCGTTGGCTTGCGGGGCACCTCCCCAGATTTCTTTGACGGCGGCGTCGAAACGGGCTTGCGCTTCTTTGCCTCCGGCGAGTGTGGCGAGGCCCTCAGGGGCGTTGCCGATGATTGTCGCGCCGGCGCGGACGAGGTCGCGGATTTTTTCGAGCGTTTGCGGCAACATGCGTTTGTTGTCGGCCAGCCACAGGACGCGGTAGGCGATGCCGTCGGGCGTGGTGAGGTTTCCGGCGGCGTCCACGCTGATGCGATTTAGGAGGACGTCGGGGTTGCAGTAGTCGTATTTGAAGCCAGCGGGGAACGGGGCGTTTTGGTCGGGCTTGTGCGGGATTTCGTCGCCGAGATACCAGAGGACGTCGGAGACGGGTTTGCCGCGTTCGAGCATGAAGCCGAGGCGGGCGAGGTAGCCGTTGAACTCTGGCATGTGCCGCCACCAAGTTTGCCCGCGCAGGAAGGGTGTGCCGATGTTGGTTCCGAAAGCGGAGCCGGGCGGCAGGAAGCCGTCAACGCGGGGGTTGTGGGTGTAGTTGTGGAAGACCATGTGGGTGACGCCTTCGACGCTTTTGACGTTGGCGACTTCTTTGAGCATGTCGAAGTGCTCGTTCCACGTGAGGGAGAAGGAGGTGAAGGCTTCGGCGGCGACGCGGGGTTTGCCGTAGAGGCGGGCGGCGGAGGCGGTGGGTTTGATGGGCTTGAAGTTGATGTCGCCGACGAAGCCTTTGGAGAAGGGTTGCCAGAACTCGGTCATGGGGATGTCGGCGTGTTTGTAGTATTCGAGGATGTCGGCGGGGAAGATGTCTCCGGCGGCGGTTTCGTAGGAGACGGCGAGGCCGTCGGCGCGGGCGCGTTTCGCCATTCCGGCGTAGAAACGGTTGGCGAAGAGGTCGCCGATGTTGCCGCGCCAATCGCGTAGGAAACGGGCGGTGGTGTCGGGGGTGGCGACGACGTAGCCGAAGACGGCGGGGAGCCAGCGGCGGAGGTCGTAGCCTGCGTGGGCGCGGAAGTCGGCTTCCATTGTGGTCGTCCATGTCTGCGTTCTGCATTCCCAAGAGTCGAGGAGGATGCCGCCGAGGAGGCCGCCTTTGAGCGGCCCGTCGGCGAGGCGTCCGATGTAGCCAGCGTAGTGGGCGGCGGGGCCGGCGTCGGAGAGTTTGTCGCATTCCCAGCCGGTGGCTTCGCGGGGCGCGGGGGCGTTGCGCGGGCCGGAGTTGGCGTGGCCGACGCGCAGAATGGTCCATTGGCCGGTGGGCGTGGCGGCAGAGGCGGGCGGCGTCCAAGCGAGTTTGCCGGAGGCGGCGTCAAATTGCGTGGTGATGTCGAGGATGTTTTCCGAGGGGACCCATGCGGCGGGGTTTTGGGCGAGGTTGCCGTCGTTGACGCGGAGCGGGCCGCGCAACGTCCAACCGGCTTCGGATTCCCAGCTGTTTTTGCGGGCGGCGGTGGAGAAGCGGACGGAGCCGGGACGCAGCCCCATGTGGTGTTCGTTAAAAATGGTGAGGCGGTAGGTGGCGGCACCGGCGGATGTCTCGGGGAGCGCGAAGGTGATGGGGCGGTCGCCTTGCCACGAGCCAGACGGGAGCGCGGCGCGGAGGAGGCTTTGCGTTTTGCCGTCGGGGAACACGGCTTCGAGGGCGACGGTCAGGTCGGGCGTGTAGCAAAAGGGGTGGCTCATGCTGTTGGGGTTGGGGAACTCGAAACTGCGGAGGACGACGGGGGCGGCGAAGGTGATTTCGACGTGGTGTGGTTTTGCGGCGGGAGCGGGCGGGAGGGCGATGCCGCCTTTGGCGCAGAAAAAGTCTTTCCACGGGAGTCTCTTTGTGCCTTCCAGCGGCGCGAGGTCGAGGGCGGAGACGGCTTGGAGGGATTGGCCGGTGTCGCCAAGGGGCGTCGGGAATGCGAGGACGACGATGTCGCGGTAATCTCCGGCGAGGCGGCTCGGCGCGGGGAGTTGGGCGGCGATGGCCTCGCCTGCCTTGGGCGCGGCGACATCGGTGCGCGACCACGTGAGGTGGCGCATGGCGTTTTCAGGTTTTATCCAAGGCCCGCCAGCCATAGACCAGCCGGGGCAGTTTTGCATGGTGAAGCGGATGCCGAGGCGTTGCGCTTCGGCGGCGGTGTGCCGCACGTAGTCGTCCCAGCGCGGGCTGAGACAGGTGACGGAGTCTTTGACGCCCGGCCATTTTCCGCCGCCTTGGCTTCCGTGAAAAAGCTGCACGCCGGAGAGGCCGGCGGTGGCGATGGCTTCGAGGTCGGCGGTGATGCCTTCCTTGGAGACGTTGCCGCCGAGGTAGTGAAACCACGTCTCGGGGAAAAACGTTTTGGGGGGCACTTTGAAGTCGGCGACATCGGCGTCGCCAAACGGGCGGTCGAGAAGCGCGGCAGGCGGCACGGGCGGCGGAACGGATGTCTCGGCAGCGGTGGCGACGGTGTTGAGCGTCGCGAGCGCGAGTGTCGCGGCGAGCGCGAGACGGAGTGAAGAGTGCGGGAGGAGCATGGGCACGGAGGACAAGGCGCGGGGGCGGAGGTTCCGTGCGGGGGCGGGGCGGCGAGGGGGGCGGCGGCGGCGGGGGGGGTTATTTGGCAGAGGGCGGGCGAGGCGTTTTTGTTTTGCGCTGTCCCAGTAGCTCGCGGGCGTGGCCGAGAGCGGAGGCACTTTTGCGGTCGCCGAGCATCCGCGCCAATTCTTCTTCGCGGGCGGCGGTGTCGCCGTGGATGGCGCAAATCGAGACCGCCGTGGCGTCGGCAGTTTGTTTTTTTTCAACGAGGAAATGCTGTCTTCCCCAAGCCGCCACCTGCGGCAGATGCGTCACGCAGAAGACTTGGTGACGCCCCGAGAGGGCGGCCAACTCGCGCCCGACCTGCGCACCAGTCTCGCCGCCGACGTTGGCGTCCACCTCGTCAAACACGAGCACGGGGGTTTTGTCCACGCCAGCGAGAACGGTTTTGAGGGCAAGCATGACGCGGGCAGTTTCGCCGCTCGACGCGATTTTGTTGAGCGGGAGGAGGTCTTGCCCGGCGTTGGGTTGAAAGAGGAATTCGCAGGCGGTGTCGCCAGTCTCGGTGAGACGCTCGTGCGGGGTGACGCGGATGCGCAAGTCGGCCCGTTTGAAGCCGAGGTTTCCAAGCATTTTTGCGGCAGCGTCGGCGAGTTTGCCAGCAGCCTCTTCGCGCGCCTCGCGCAGGGCGGCAGCGAGAGTGCGCAGCTCGGTTTCGATTTCGGCAGCGGCGGCGGCGGCTTTTTCGAGGGATCCGGCGATGTCGCTTTGCAGGGCGAGGCGTTTGGCAAGGGCGTCGCGTTTGGCGCGAACGGAGTCGGGCGCAGGGCCGTGTTTGCGGCGAAGCTCGAGCCAGAGATTCATGCGGGCGTTGATTTCCTCCTGCGTGGCGGGGTCGCAGCGGTTGGCCTCGCCGGCGAGCCGCGCACAGTCGGACTGGATGTCGGCAAGCTCGATGGCGACGGCGTGGAGGCGTTTTTCGAGGTCGGCGGCAGAGTCGTCGAGCGAGGCGATTTCGCGGGCAGCGCGGAGCAGCAGCGGGAGTTTTTCGCAGAGACCACCTTCGCCGCCCAGCCCAGTGTCGAGCTGCGTAAAGAGTTCGCCAAGCTCGCGGGCGGAGTTGATTTTTTTGAAGTCGCGCTCGAGGGCAGCGACGCCGTCGTCGGAGAGGTCGAGACCGCCCATGCGCTCGAGTTGCGAGCGGGTGAAAGCGATTTCGTCCTCCGACATTTTTTCCTGCGAACGGATGTTTTCGATTTCGCGCAAGGCGGTGCGCCAGTCGCGGTAACGGGCAGCGTAGTGGGCGAGGCGTTTTTGCTGGGGCGCACCAGCGAAGAGGTCGAGCATCTCCAGCTGGCGGCTTTCGTGGAAAAGTTTTTGCGGCTCGCCCGGACCGTGAAAATCAATCCATTCGCCGCCAAGCGACTCAAGCTGGGCGAGCGTGGCAGCGGCACCGTTGATGTGGACACGGGCGGGTTTTGCGAGGGAAAGGGTACGGCGCAAGATGAGCTGGCCGTCTTCGCAGGCGGGCAGACCGAGGGCGTCAAGCGCGGCGTCGAGCGCGGCGGTGTCGGCGAATTGGAGCACGCCCTCGACCTCGCAGGTGTCCGCACCCTTGCGAACGACGGTTTTGCCGACGCGGTTTCCGGCGAGCAGGCTCAACGCGCCGAGCAGGACGCTCTTGCCGGCACCGGTTTCGCCAGTGACGACGGTGAAGCCTTCTTCGAGTTCGAGGGAGGCGGAATCCATCAAAGCGAGGTTTTTGACGCGCAGCGAAGTAAGCATATAATCCGGTGAAAAAGGTTTCCGGTGAAGTTTCCGGTAAAAAGGTCTCAACGCCCGTGCATAGTTGGAGTTGGCCCCGCGACTCTGCGCGGATTTGTTTTGAGAACAATTCCAAAACTGTTCCTCCGCTTAGAAATTTTAGACAGTCTAATTTTTTTCTTGAGATGGCGAAGGGTGATGTCGCAATGTGTGCGCATGGCTACCACACGGTTCAAAATAACACACGCACACGGATCGGGCACTGGGGCGGGCGAGCAAGAGATTTTAAGATTTTAGACAGTCTAATTTTTTTCTTGCGATGGCGGAGGGTGATGCCGCAGTGTGTGCGCATGGCTTCCTCACGTTTCAAAATAACACACACACACGGCTCGGATGCGGGCACCGGCACTGGCACAGTAGCGACCTACCATTGCATTTCGCGAATTGTCGGGGGCGAGTTCCTGCTGACCGACGAATGCAAGGAACGAATGCGCTCTATCATGCACCAAGTCGCCGAGTTCTGCGGCGTGCAGGTCGTGACATACGCTCTTATGACTAACCACTTTCATGTGCTCGTCAGAGTGCCAGAACAAGGCGAACTCTCCGACACAGAACTGCTGCGACGTTACTCCGTGCTCTATCCCAAACCCACAAAATGGGCACCCGCCGATGTCAAGATGCTCGCCGAGATGCTCAAGAAGGATGGCGAAGACGCCAAGGCATGGCGCAAGCAAATGCTGCGCAGAATGGGCGATGTCTCGGAGTTTATGAAAACTTTCAAACAGCGGTTTTCCATCTGGTATAACCGCACTCACGAACGCGAGGGAACGCTTTGGTCCGAACGTTTTTCGAGCACAATCGTCCAGAGCGACAGGTTCTTCGCGATGGAGGCAGTTGCCGCCTACATTGACCTCAACCCCGTTCGTGCGCACATCGTCACAGACCCGAAAGACTACCGCTGGTGCGGCTACGCGGAAGCCGTCGCGACAGGCGGCAATGGCAAGATGCGCCGCAATTTGCGCTACGCAGTTTCCTCCGATAACCTCAGCGACGAAGAGATGCTGGAAACCTACCGCGTCGTGCTGTATGGCAAAGGCGCGACGGCAAAACGCGGCGACCCCTCCGCTGCCCGCATCGCTCCCGAAACCGCGCAAGCAGTCGCTGACGCTGGCGGGAAACTTCCGTTATCGGAGCGTCTGCTCCAGCGTGTTCCGTGGTTCAGTCACGGCGGCGTCATCGGCGACGAAGCGTTCGTGACCGCCTGCATGGCACAATACGCCAGCACGACCCACCGTCGCGCCAAGAGCCACCCCGTCCCCTTTGCCGCCGACACCACTCCCGCCGATTGGCCCGCTGGTCTCTCCGCCATGCGCCGTCACAGGTAAGCCACAACCAGCAGGCACATCACACGAGCACCCTGCGCCGCTCTAAGCTCCCAAATCCTCCTCTTTGCCCCCCCAGCAATCCTCTCTGACTAAATGGGTCAACTTCCCCATAGTCCGCCTGCTGCCGTGCCCGACGCAGGTTGACATCCCCGCCCGCTAACGCCACTCTGCCCCCCCTCCCAAAAACCACTTACGCACCCGCATGTCCGAAGGCACCTACCAAGTAATCGCCCGCCGCTGGCGCCCCCAGCAATTCGACGAAATCGTCGGGCAAGAGCACATCGTCCGCACCCTCAAAAACGCTATCGAGACCAACCGCATCGGTCACGCCTACCTCTTTGTCGGCCCGCGCGGCACCGGCAAGACTACCACCGCGCGCATCTTTGCGAAGGCACTCAACTGCACCGACGGCCCCAAAGTCTCGCCTCCGTCCGACGACCCCGTTTGCAACGCCATCGTCGCCGGCTCTTGCCTTGATGTCGTGGAAATAGACGCCGCCACCAACCGCAGCATCGAAGACGCCAAGCTCATCCGCGAGGCCTGCCAATACGCTCCGGCGGAGTGCAAATTCAAAATCTTCATCATAGACGAAATCCACCAGCTTTCCAAAGACGCCTTCAACGCCCTCCTCAAAACCCTCGAAGAGCCGCCTGAGCACATCAAGTTTATCTTCGCTACTACGGAGGTGGAAAAACTCCTGCCGACCATCATCTCGCGCTGCCAGCGTTTCGAGTTTCTGCCGATACCTGAAAAACAAATTGCAGGGCGTCTCGCCGAAATCGTCGCCGCCGACGGCGTGGAGGCTTCCGAAGACGCCCTCCTCGCCATTGCTCGCCTCGCCAACGGCGGGATGCGCGACTCGCAGTCCATCCTCGACCAAGCAATCTCTTTTTGCGGAAAAAAAATCACCGCCGTGGACGTCGCGAACATCTACGGCCTCGTGCCCGCTGCCGACATCGAAGCCCTCGCCAGCGCAATGGCGGCGGGTGATTTCGCGGGAGTCGTCGCCCTCGTTGACCGCTTCTCAACGGAAGGGCGCGACCTGCACCGTGCGCTCCAAGACACGCAGGCGCGAGTGCGCGGCGCGATGCTCGACGCCATCCGCTCCGGCGGAAAAACCGCTGTTCTCGGCGCACCACTCGCGACGGAGCAGCTCTTGCGAATGCTCGAGACCTTGCAGGCCGGCGAACACATCGTCCGAAACGGGCTTTCTGTGCGGGCGGCTTTTGAGGTCACTTTGTTAAAAGCCGTTGAGCAAAGTCGAGCGCGAGCAATAGACACACTCATCAAGGAAATCGCCTCCCTCTCAGCCGACCTCCCAACGGAGGCCGGCGAAAAAAAAATAGACTGGGCGCGCCCCGCTGACATCCCGCCCGCCGCGCCAATTCCCCGCGCCGCCGCAACTCCCGCCGCCGTGCCCGCCGCGACTTCCGCTGTTGCGTCCGCCGCAAACGCAATCGCACACACCGCTTCCCGTCCTGCCGCGCCATCCGCCCCGCCGTCGCCCGCCGCTGCGCCGCCACCGTCCGCGTTTGACGACGGCCCGCCGCTCGAAGCACTTGGCGGCGCAGACGAGTTTGCCGCTGGCAATTCCTTCGCCGCATCCGCCGACTTTGCCGACAACGCTTCCGCCGACTCTGCCAGCGCCAGCGACAACGCCTCCGGCGACTCCGCTTCCTCCGGTTCATTTCCGCCGCCCGCGCTCCCCGAATCCGAGGACTTCAAGCAAGCGGTCGCTGCCCTGCCGGAGAAAATACGTCATCTGCTCGACGAACGTTTTCATGCGGAGTTCATCGTCTTAGCGGGCGTCCCCAAGAGACGTCTTCTCACCCCCAACGCCCCAAAGCCCGTCGCTGCCCCCATCGTCTCCGACGCCTCCGATGTCGAGCCAGAACCGGACGTGTGATATCGCATCGTTCATCCGTTTGCGTTGGTAGCCACGCGGCGGCCAGAAAAAGGCTTTTCATTGCGCGGGAGCGTGGGCAGCGTCGGCGACGCGCCACCTATGAACGAACTGACAATGGAAATATTCGCCGAAGACTTTTCGGACTTCCTCTATCGCGCTCTGCTCGGCATCGCGCTTGCTGCCCTCAACTGCTCCGTCCTCGGCGCATACGTGGTCACGCGCAAAATGGCGTTCGTTAGCACCGCGCTCACGCACACGATACTGCCCGGCATCGTCGCCGCTTTTTTGCTGGGCTTCTCGCTCTACTGGGGGGCGCTCGGCGCGGCGGTGCTCACTGCGGCGGGCATTGGCGCACTCGCCGGACGGCGCGAGCTGCGCGAGGACACCGCCGTGGGCGTGATGTTTTCGCTCATGTTCGCGCTGGGCGTCTGGATGATGGCGCAGACAGGCAGCTACCGCGATTTCCAAGCACTGCTTTTCGGCAACGCCATCGGCGTCACCGACGCAGATTTGCTGATGATTGGGGGCGTGACGGCGGTGATTTTTGCGCTGCTGGTGCTCTTCCACAATCGGCTCGAGTTGACATCCTACGACGAGGAATACGCACGCCAGTGCGGGTTGTCGCCGGAGCGGATGCGCCTGTTGCTGCTGGTGCTGGTGGCGCTCAGCACGGTGTCGTGCGTGCGGCTCGTGGGCGCACTACTGACAACGGCACTGCTGGTAACTCCGGCGGCGACGGCGGCACTACTGGCGCGGACGCTTCGTGGCATGATGGCGCTCTCGGCGGTCTTCGGCGTGGCGGGCGGCGTGGGGGGCTTGCTGGTTTCGTATTTTCTCGGCCTCTGGCAAATCCGCGTCCCGTCGGGCGCAGCGGTGGTAGTGGTCTGCTCGGTTTTCTTTTTCGCGGTCTTCGCAGGAAAATTTTTGTGGCAGCGGCGGCGCATAAGCCCGACCACGCCGTAAAACCCGAAACCCGCAAACCGCAGTTGACGCATGGCGGATTTTAACGCATTCAACCCCGCTCGCTCCGTTTTCGCCCCCCCCCCCCGCCCCCCCCCCCCCCCCCCCCCCCCCCCACCCCCCCCCCCCCACCCCCGCCCC
>JAITPT010000213.1 GCA_031289285.1 Puniceicoccales bacterium | reverse complement strand
ATGGTGGTCGCTTCTTGTTTTGCTAATGCACTCCGTATGGGTGGTGCGCAGGCAGCCCGCGCCAAACGGAAATCGGGAGTCAAGAGGAAAAAGCGCCTGACACTTTTTACTGCCCTGGTAGCCGTGCGGTTGCGGCATTCGCGAAAGCGATGGTGATGGTCGCTTCTTGTTTTGCTAATGCACTCCGTATGGGTGGTGCGCAGGCAGCCCGCGCCAAACGGAAATCGGGCGTCAAGAGAAAAAAGCGCCTGACACTTTTTGGTGCTCCCCCCAGAGTCCCGAAGGGACGACAGCGTGTGGAGTGTGGCATAGACTACCGAGCCGCAGGCGACATCGGACATCCTGTCTGTGGACGAAGCGTCGCCGGAGGCGACGGCAACACAGACAAGATTGTCTGTGCTACACTGCTGTCGCCCCTCTGGGGCTGGCAGCGACCGTCTCTCATTCAACCTAAAAACGGCAGTTGAGTCGGGTCATCCTGCGGCACTATCCGTAAGCAGTATTGGTGTTAGCGCGGGTCGGCTTTGATTTGGAAGAGCTGGAGGGAGAGGACGCCAGCGGGACGTGGGCCGATGCGGCGAACACTGTCTATGGCGTTGCGCAAAAGACGCTCAAAGAGCGCAGCGTCAGCTGAGTTGGAGGTTTGCGGTTTGAGCGTCCAGCCATCAAAACTTAGATTTCCGTTGTTGCTGATACGCAAACGAAACTCCCCAGAAAGCCCCGCTAACGACCCACCCCGTTCATCCACAAGTTTCTGCCATCTCTCCTGAATGAGGAGCTTCAGGCGGTCCTCGTAAGCACCCAATTGCGCACCACCTCCGTTGAGAGTGCCCCTGCCATTGTCATTAGTATCAGAATCAATGCCCGCCGAAGCACCCGCGCGGTAGTCTTTCAAATTCCCAAGCCCATCACGCCCGATAACCGGCTTCTTGACGGCACTCGTCCGAACCGATTTGTCCGGCTTTTTGTTTGCATTTTTCTCTTTGAGAAAGTCGTCGAGCGTCATCTGCTCCGGTTTTGCCGTCTCCGGTTTTGTTGTCGGTTTGGGCGGCTTGGGCGGTTTCACTACTTCGGTGGCGGGCTTCGGCGGCACCGGCACTGGCACCGGTTCCGGCTCTGGCTCCACGGGCGTTGGCGGTTCTGGCGTCGCGGGGGCGTCGGGTAATTCGTGGACGAGTGGGCTGTCGTCCGTTGGCGCGGGTGGCGCGGGGCGCGTCGGTGCGTCGGGTTTGCCTTTGTTGGCAATTGCCTCGCCGCCTGTGCCGGGCGCGGGTGTGCCGTCGCCGTTAATATTGATAACGAGGACGGTGTCTTTGAGCGCGTCTGGTTCGTCGGGCGCAGCCGCGACACCGGAAAAAATAAACAGGCCGCCCGCGAGGAGGCCGTGCAGGGTGAGAGAGGCAAACCAGCCTTTGGCTTTTTCTTTGTTCATGGCGAAGTGGCGTTGGCGGAGCGGCGGTGGCGTGTTGTTGGGTGGCGGTTAATTTCTAAGCTCGGTGTCAATGCCTACGCTGGAGACGCCGCTTTCTTTGACGAGCGAAAACAAGTCCCACGTGCGTTGGTTGGTGAGCGAGCCGTCGGCGCGGATGTGGATGATGGGTTGGCTTTCGGGCGATGCGGTGGCGATGGCGCGGAGCGCGACGCGGAGCGCGTCTTCGGTGACGGCGCGTCCGGCGTAGCTGAGGTTGCCGTCGCGGTCGAGCGCGACGACCTTGACAGTTTTTTTTGTGGCAGGGGATGCGACGGCGGCGGAGGCGACGGGGAGGTCAATCTGTGTCGTCTGCTCCATGACGGGCGTGGCAATCATGAAGATGATGAGCAGGCAAAAACACATATCGAGCAGGGGCGTCACGTTGATTTCGGTGAGAGCCGAGAGCGGGCGTGTGCGGGTGTTGTTGAAACGGCGTTGTCTGTTCATGTCCGTTAGAAGTTGGGTGTTTGCCGCACAGGGGTGGCGGCAGTGTTTTGGCGGAGAAACTCGCGTAGCTCGAGTTCGAGGCGGTCGGCGAGGCTGCTCGCAAAGTTTTCCAACTCCGACGCCATCAGTTTTGTCTGCGTGATGAGGTAGTTGTAGCCGAAGGTGGCGGGGATGGCGACGAGGAGGCCGCAGGTCGTCGTGACGAGTGCGCCTGCGACGCCGGGCGCAAGCTGCGAGATGGTGGCCTTATCGGAGAGGCCGCCGAAGGCAATCATCACGCCATAGACGGTGCCGAGCAGCCCCAGAAAGGGTGCGCCGGAGACGAGCGAGGTGAGCCAGATGAGGCGGCGTTCGTAGCGCAAAAGTTGGCGCGACATCCCGCGCTGGATGGCGCTCTCGACGTGTGCCATGCACAGGGTGATGTCGCTCTCGTTGATTGCGCCGCCGCGGTGGTTTTCAAACGCTTTGCCTGCCTCGGCGGCGAGGTATTCGTAGGGGCTGAGGTCGTCGCCAGCGCGTAAAACGCGCAGCCCCATGATGGAGCCTTTGCCGAGTTGGGGGAGCTTGTGTTCAAACGATCTGTTGCGACGGCGCAGCGAGGAAAGCTCGAGCATTTTTGTGACCATCGTGCAGATGCTGATGACGGAGCAGACGGCGAGGAGGATGGCGATGGCTTTGCCGAAGCTGTCGCATTGGAGGAAATACCATGAATAGGGCTTGTCGGTGGCGGCGAGCGGCGGGAGCAATGTCTGGGCAAGGAGGTGCATCGGGAAAAACTAAAAAAGGCAGTAAAGGTTCGCACCGCAGGAAACGTTTCGCGGTGTCGCCGCGCAAACGTAAAAGCGGAATGTTGCGCCCGCGTTGCCCACGCCGCCGCCGTCTGCGCCGCTGTCCGCGCCCGTTTTTCACTCCAACTCGCGCAGCCAAGTCTCGGCGGTGATGTCGCTGGGCATACGCCAATCTCCGCGTGGCGAGAGGGCGACGCTGCCCACCTTCGGCCCGTCGGGCATCACCGAGCGTTTGTATTGCTGGGCGAAAAAGCGGCGCACAAAAACTTTGAGCCAGCCCTTGATTATGGCGGCGTCGTATTTGCCCGCGAAGGCGTGCTCCGCCATGAACAAAATCTTCTTGGGCGAGCTTCCAGCGCGGACGAAGTGGAACAGGAAAAAATCATGTAGCTCGTAGGGGCCGACGATTTGCTCGGTCTCCTGCGAAATCGTGCCATCGGCGCGTGGCGGCAAAAGTTCCGGGCTAACGGGCGTCGCGCAAATATCGTCGAGCACGGTCTGCACATCGCCGACGTAGCGGGCGTGTGCCGCCCAGGCGACCAAGTGCCGCACCAGCGTTTTGGGGACGCCGATGTTGACGTGATACATCGAGATATGGTCGCCGTTAAAAGTACACCAGCCGAGCGCCGACTCCGAGAGGTCGCCCGTGCCGACGACGAAGCCGCCCACCTGCCCCGCGACGTCCATGAGGATGTGTGTGCGCTCGCGTGCCTGCGCGTTCTCGTAGGTGAGGTCGAGCGTGGCGGCGTCGTGCCCGATGTCGGCGAGATGCTGCTCAAACGCGGCGTTGATGGGGATCTCGCGGAGCGTGACGCCGAGGCGTTGGCAGAGGCGGGCGGCGTTGCCGTGTGTGCGCGCCGTAGTGCCCGGGCCGGGCATAGAGAGCGCGTGGATGCCGCGCGGGTCGAGGCCGAGACGCCCAAAAGTCTCCGCGCACACCAGCAGCGCGAGTGTCGAATCCAGCCCGCCAGAGACGCCGATGACGACGTTCTTGACGCCCGTGTGGCGGACGCGGCGGGCGAGCGCGGCGGCTTGGATAGAAAAAATCTCGCGGCAATTTTCGTCGCGTTTAGCGGGATCGGCGGGGACAAAGGGTGTGGGCGAAACACGCCGCCGGAGTTTTTGCGGAGCACCGGCGGGGACTTCGAGGTGAAACGGGATGCGCCGGAAATGCGGTGCCTCCGCGCCAAACCACGTGCTGTTGAGACGCCGCTCGTGGAGCAGTCGGCGGATGTCCACCTGTGTAACGAGGAGTGTGTCTTCAAACGAAAACCGCTCGGACTCGGCGACCAGTTTTCCGTTTTGCGCAATCATGCCGTGGCCGCTGAAAACGACATCGGTGCTCGACTCGTTGGGGCCGCTGTTGGCGTAGGCGTAGGCGGCGAGACAGCGGGCAGACTGCTGGACGACGAGGTCGCGACGATAGCCAGATTTGCCGAGCAGCTCATTGCCCGCCGAGGTGTTGCACAAGACGGTCGCGCCCGCGAGCGCCTGCCTGCCGCTGGGCGGCTCGACAGCCCAGAGGTCTTCGCAGATTTCTATGCCCACGACGCACTCGCGCATGTTCTCCGCCTGAAAAAGCAAATCGCTCCCGAAGGGAACTTCTGCGCCGCCGAGGCTCGCCGTCTCGCCACCCGTCCAGACGCGGCCCGACGCGAACCAGCGTTGCTCGTAAAACTCGCCCGTGTTGGGCAAGTGCGTTTTGGGGACGATGCCGACGACGCGCCCGCCGGAGAGAAACGCCGCCGTGTTGTAGAGACGCCCGTGGAACGCGAGCGGCAGGCCGACGACGAGTGTGCTCTGCAACTCTTTGGTCGCGGCGGCAAGCTCGGCGAGGCCATCGCGGGCGGCGTTGAGCAGCGTCTCTTGGTAAAACAAATCTCCGCACGAATAGCCCGTGAGACATAGCTCGGGAAAGACGGTGATAGACGCGCCCTCGGCGGCGGCGAGTGCGGCGGCGGCTTTGATGCGGGCCGTGTTCGCAGCGACATCGCCGAGGTGCAGCGCGGGGGTGACGGTGGCGAGGGTGATGTAGCCGTGCTCAAGCAGAGTGGGTGCGTTTTTGCCGTTGCTCATGTGTGTCGCCCAATAAACGGCTGCGGTGCGGCAGAGGGAACAAGAAAAAGGGTGTGCAGCGTGGTGGTGCTCACTTCGCTTCGGCGGGAAAGCGGTCTTCAATTGTGCGGCGGTTTTTTGAGGGGCGATGACGAGCGCGGCCATTTTGGTGTGCGGTGGCAGAGGGTGCGGAGTGATAACGAAGCGTCCGCCGACACCACTTTCAACGCGGCGGAACACACTGAATTTCCGATAGGTTACGATGTTTGCGAAAGTGGTGTTGGTGCTCGTTCCTCGCTCTGACACCGCACTTGGTAAGTGCTGTGCGCCGCCAGCCCGTGTCGAACAGAAATCGGGAGTCAAGTGAAAAAGGGTCTGGCACTTTATTGCAATGACCGAAGTGTCCCGCACATCTGCGAAAGTGGTGTTGGTGCTCGTTCCTCGCTCTGCCTCCGCACTTGGTAAGTGCTGTGCGCCGCCAGCCCGTGTCGAATGGAAATCGGGAGTCAAGTGAAAAAGGGTCTGGCACTTTATTGTTCCTTTGGAGGGTTGGTTGATGGTGAAAATGTTTGGGACGAACGGCTTACGCGAAGGCGCGAAGAAGATGCAGGGCGGTTTGGTGGCGTGGGGCGTCGTGCGCGGCGAAACACGGACTGGCACGGACAGACACGGACTGGCACGGACGGACACGGACGCGGGCGCGGGTGGGGACGCTGGCAGGTGGGTAGCGGGCGGGTAGCAGCGGACGGCGGGTGGCAGCGGACGGCGGTAGGCGGGTGGTGGTGTGTCACAGTGTTTTTGCAAACTTTGTTTGCGCGTTGCGCGGGCGGCGCGCTTGGGTTTTGTCACGAGGCGGACACACCCGCAAAACAGCGCGTCCGCTCATGCGTATCGCTTACCTTTTCACATCTTTCCCCGTCGCGTCGGAGACTTTTCTTCAACGCGAAATCCGTGCCATGCGCGAGCGCAGCGATGTCGAAATCGAGCTGTGGTCGCTCTGGGGCGGCAAGGCCGAGTGGGAAGGGATGCCGGTGCGCCGCTACCCGTTTTGGTCGGTGCTGCGTGTCATTTTTTTCAGGGTGCCGCAGTGGGCGTGGCGGCGTCCGGGGGCGTTGCGGCGCGTCTGGGCGGCGTATATGGGCGAGTCGTCGCCGAGCTTGCTCAACATCGGCGAAAACCTGCTCGGCCTCGCGTTCGCGCTCGACAACGCCGACCGTTTCCGCGCCAACCCGCCCGACCTTTTCCATGCCGTCTGGGGCACGATGCCCGCCGCCGCCGCGTGGCTTTTGCGCGAAATCACCGGCGTTCCGTTTTCGATGGGTGCCCACGCCTACGATATTTTTCGCAGCGGGGGAGACTGGACGTTGCGGCAAAAACTTGCCCGTGCTTGTTTCGTCCACACCACGACCGCCGCCGCCCGCGAGCGTCTGCTCGGCTTGGGCGCACCGCCGCAGCGCACACATCTCATCCGGCGCGGGCTGGAAATCTTGCCCGCCGCCGACCCGCCGCCTGTCGCCGCGCTGCCGCAAACCGCCGTGTCCGTCGCGCCGCCGTCCGCGCCGTTGCGTCTTTTGAGTATTGGGCGGCTTGTCCCTAAGAAAGGTTTCCTGAGCCAGCTTCGCATCTACCGCGCCCTGCGCGATGCGGGGGTGGACTTCGCGGCGCGGATTGTCGGCGACGGGCCGCTCGCCGCCGAAATCGAGCGGCACATCCAGCGGCTCGGTCTTGCGGGGCACGTGACGCTCGCTGGCGCACTCAGCTACGCGCAGGTCACCGCCGAATACGCCGCCGCAGACATCTTTGTTTTCACGGGAGTCGTCGCCGAAGATGGCGACCGCGACGGCCTCCCCAACGTCATCCCCGAGGCGATGGCGCACGGCGTAGCGGTGGTCACCACGCCTGTCTCGGGCACTACGGAAGCCGTCAAACACGGCGAGACGGGGCAGGTGGCGCGTATTGATGATGTCGCTGGCTGGCTCGCTGCGGTGCGCCGTCTGCGCGATGATGCGGCGTTTCGCCAGCGCACGCGTTGCGCGGCCCGTCGCTGGGTCGAGGCAGAGTTTGCCGCCCACACCAACGCCGCCAAGCTCGCCGCCGAGCTTATCGCCGCCGCCAGTGCCGCCGCGAAAAACGAAGGTCTCCGCGCCGTTCGTTGAAGCTCGCTGTCGTGCCGCCCAAAAATTACTCTCGACAAGACGCCGCTTTTCCGCCAAACCCGCCTCACTGCGCGGACAAGCGCAGGCGCGACATTGCGCGACATGTCAAAATAACAAGCAGACAGAAACATCATGGCAGAAAAACACGCAGACTCGAAACTCACAGCGAAGAAGACTTCGTTTTTCGCGACTCTCATTGAGAAAAAACGCGACGGTGGCGAGTTCACCAAAGAGGAAATCAGGCAGATTGTGGACGCTATCATGGACCATGAAATGCCGCCCGAACAGCAAGCAGCGCTTGCGATGGCCATTTACTTTAAGCAAATGACCGCGCAGGAAACCGCCGTTCTTGCGGAGGAAATGAAGTTGTCGGGTGACATTCTCGACCTCGACGATGTTCGCCAGAAAAAGATTTCCAAAATCTCTACTGGCGGCGTTGGCGATAAGACGACCCTCATCCTCGCCGCGCTCGGTGCCGCCGTCGAGGTCGTCGTCCCGTGCATGAACCTCAAAGACGAGGAGTTCATCATCAGCAACGTCGCGAAAATTTCCGTGATTCCGGGCATCAAGACCAAATTTACGCTGAAGGAATACGGAGCGTTGCTGCGGAAGACGGGTGCCGCTTTTGTCGAGCAGTTCCCCGATGTCGCGCCCGCCGACGACCTCCTCTACATCCTCCGCCAAAACACCGCCACCATCCCAAGCCTCCCGCTCATCGCCGGAAGCATCCTCGCCAAAAAACTCGCCGAGGGGAGCGACGGGCTTGTCGTAGATATTAAGTGGGGCAACGGCTCCTTTTTGCGCGACAAGGAGCAGGCCAAGCAGCTTGCCCGCACCATCACGCGCGTCGCCCGCAGCATGAACCGCAAGTGCGCCGCCCTCGTCACCGATAGCAACCAACCCATCGGCGACTCCGTCGGCACCGCGCTCGAAATTAAAGAGGCGGTCTTGCTCCTCAGCGGCGAAGGTCTCGACATCCGCCCGCCCGACAAAGACGGCAACCTCGACCCGCTGCGCGATCTCAAAGAGCTTGTTCTCAAACTCGGCATGGAAATCGTCCGCTTCGCCGATGTCGCCGGCTCCACACTCTCCGCCCGCCAAATCGTTGACCGCCACATCAAGGACGGCTCTGCGTTGAAAAAGCTCCGCGAAATCGTCGCCGCCCAAGGTGGTAAAACCGACTGGTTCGACGACCCGACGAAGTTCCCCCAAGCGAAATACGTCCGCAAGCTCCCCGCGCCAAAACGCGGATACGTGCATACGATTGACGCCGGAAAAATCGCCGTCGGCGTGCAGGTGTTGGCGACGGGCGACGCGACGGGCGAGGTCGGGTTTGCCAAGGCCGACCCCGCCGTCGGCATCACCAACATCAAGAAGGTTGGGACGCAGGTGAAGCAGGGCGAGCCGCTGATAATGATTCACTACAACGACGAGGCGCGCATGGAAAAGGCGCTGCCGTATTTCCGCGACGCCTACCGCCTCGCGCCCAAACGCCCGAAAGACGAGCCGCTCGTGTTGGAGCGCGTGGCGTGACGTTTTCGGCATCCTCACTTTTCCTGAGAACAACATGAGCTTGCCGCGTATTTACCTTTCCCCGCCGCACCTCTGCGGCGCGGAAGCGGAGTTTGTCAACGAGGCTTTTGCCACAAATTGGGTCGCGCCGCTCGGCCCCAACGTGGACGCCTTTGAGCGCGAGGTCTGCGAGTTCACCGGCGCGAAGGCCGCTTGCGCTCTCTCCTCCGGCACGGCGGCGATACACCTTGCGCTGCGTCTGCTCGGCGTCGGCGCGGGCGATACGGCGGTCTGCTCCTCGCTCACGTTTGCCGCCACCGCCAACCCAATTCTTTACCAAGGCGCAAGCCCCGTGTTCGTTGACAGCGAGGCCGCCAGCTGGAACCTCGACCCCGCCCTCGTGCGCGACGCGCTCGCGGCGGGCAAACGCGCCGGACGTCTCCCCAAGGCCGTCGTCGCCGCAGACTTGCTCGGTCAGTGCGCAGACTACGCCTCGCTACGCACCGTGTGCGCCGAGTTCGGCGTCGCGCTCTTGCAAGATTCCGCCGAATCGCTGGGTGCCACCTGCGCGGGCGTGGCCGCTGGCAGGCAGGGCGACGTCGGCGTTTTTTCGTTTAACGGGAATAAAATCATCACCACCTCTGGCGGCGGAATGCTCGTCTCCGACGACGCTGCGCTGGTCGAGCGGGCGCGTTTCCTCGCGACACAAGCGCGCGACCCCGCCCCGCATTACCAGCACTCCACCTACGGCTACAACTACCGCATGAGCAATGTGCTCGCGGGCATCGGGCGCGGGCAATTGCAGGTGCTGACGCAGCGCGTCGAGACGCGGCGGCGCAACGAGGCGTTTTACCGCGCCGCGCTGGGCAACATCTCCGGCGTGACGTTTATGCCTGAAGCGCCTTGGGGACGCTCCAACCGCTGGCTCTCCCACATCCAAATTGACCCCGCGCTGGCGGGCGCAAGCCGCGAAGATGTCCGGCTGGCACTCGAAGCGCAAAACATCGAAAGCCGCCCGCTCTGGAAACCGCTGCACTTGCAACCCGCCTTCGCAGAGTTTCGCGCAGAGGCGCGGGTGACGGGCGTCGCCGAGCGGTTGTTCGAGCGCGGTCTCAGCCTGCCCTCCGGCTCCGCTCTCACCGAGACCGAGCTGGAGCGCGTCGCCACCGTCGTCCGCAACGCGCTTCCCGCTGCGCAGGCGTGATACGCAAACCCGCGCTACGCCGCGCCGCGAAACTTGTTTGCATATATGGATGCACCGCCGCCGCAACCGCGCCAAAGTGTGCTGGAGAAAAGTGTGCCGGAGCAGAGCGTGCCGGAGCAGAGCGTGCTCGTGTCGAGTGAGGCTATTGGGGTCTTCGATTCTGGTGTCGGCGGGCTATCCGTGTTGCGCGAAATCGCCGCCCTGTTGCCTGCCGAAAACACCCTCTACGTCGCCGACACCGCGCACTGCCCTTACGGCGGGAAAACCGCTGCCGAGGTTGTGGCGCGTTGCGTCGTGCTCACGGACTTTTTGCTCGAGCGCGGCAGCAAGCTGATCGTCGTCGCTTGCAACACTGCGACTGCGCTGGCGATTGACACGTTGCGGGCGCGTTACCCGCAAACGCCCTTCGTCGGCCTTGAGCCAGCTGTGAAACCCGCCGCGCTCGAATCGCGCAGTGGCGTAATTGGGGTGTTGGCGACGGCGGGGACGTTTCGCGGGCGGCATTTCAACGAGACGCGGGCGCGTCACGCCAAGGGTGCAAAAATCGTTACGGCGGACGGTGCGGGGCTGGTGGAGTTGGTAGAGTCTGGCGCGGCGGACTCGCCGGAGGCGGAGTTGCTCTTGCGCAAACTCCTCGCGCCCATCCTTGCGGCGGGTGCCGACACGCTTGTGCTTGGCTGCACGCACTACCCGTTCCTCGAACCTGCGATACGCCGTGTCGCTGGTGGCGCACTAAAAATCGTTTCCTCTGGTGTCGCCGTCGCCCGCCGCATCCACCAAGTGCTCGCACAAAACAACCACCTCGCCCCCGTAGCGTCTGTCGCCCCCGCGTCTGCCGTCGCCTTGGCGGGGCGGTCGGGGGCGGTCGGGGGCGGGTATTCCGCATCTGCCGTCGCCCCAGCAGCGTCTGTCGCCCCCGCACCTGCCGTCGCCATAGGATCTGCTGTCGCCGTCGCAGCGTCTGTCGCCCCCGCGTCTGCCGTCGCCGTCGCGCCGGTCGTTTCCGCCGTCGTCTCCTTCGCTATGTCCGCCATGCCCCTTCCCGCTGCCCCGCCTGCCCGCCGCGACTTTTTCTCCACCGCGCCTGCCCCCGCCCCCGCCCTCAATGGTGCTTCGCCTGACCCAACCGTCGCTGTCGCCCCAGTCAACCCAGCTGACGCTGCTGCCCCCGTGCCGTGCCTGCGTCTCGCCGAGTTTTGGCACCGCCTCTTTCGTGTTTAGAGTAAATATGGCATTTTCATCAACATTCTGGCACATTTTGCCTCAAAATCCCCAAAAACGGCAAAACGTCAAAAAGTGACCATCAAAAAGGGACAGACCCTTTTTCGCTTGCACTGGCTGGCTCGGACTGACCGATTCGGTTCGACGCAACACTCATGTGTTGAACTGCTATACTATAAACCCCGAACACCACACCGTCCTGTGAGACATTCCGGTTCCTGTCCTCCGGCAAAAAGGGACAGACCCTTTTTCGCTTGCACTGGCTGACTCGGACTGACCGATTCGGTTCGACGTAACACTCATGTGTTGAACTGCTACACTACAAAACCCGAACACCACACCATCTTGTGAAACATTCCGGTTCCTGTCTTGTCTGTAAAAACGCCTCGGCTGCCTTAACGCGCCGTGCGCACATACAGCAACACACAAACCACACACACACATGAGCATCCGCATCAAAGACATCGCCTTCACGGCATATCCTGTTACTGACGTTCCACGCGCCCGTGCCTTTTACGGTCAAATCCTCGGTCTCAAAGAGACGATGGCCCACGACCTTGGCGACGGGAAGTGGTGGATTGAATACGATATTGGAGCTGGCACCCTCGCTATCACCAATGTCACAAAACCCGCGACCGACCACAACGGCCCCAATATCGCCCTTGAGGTCGAAGACCTTGATGAAGCCCTCGCCGACCTCAAATCCAAGGGTGTCAATTTTTTCCCGCCCGACCCAGCCGCTCCCGACTCGCTGGTCATGGACTCGCCGATTTGCCGTTTCTTTTTTATCATAGATCCCGACGGTAACGGTATCAACATTCACCAGCACAAGTAATCCTAAAAACGGCAGTTAATGCGGGCGGTTTTGCGCAATTTCTTGACCGTCTGCTGCTCGCTCTTTCCGCTCCACGCGCCGCAAGGTGCGCGTCGGGAAGGTGCAAAGCGCATCAGTCTCAAAATCCTGCGCAAACCCATCCCGCTGAACTGCTGTTCTTCGGATAATTTCAGTTTGCGAACTTCTTCCGCATCCTCCCGTATCTTTCCGCATTTTTCCGCATTTTGCTCATTTTTGTTTTGCGAAGTGGGGCAGGGGAGCGCAAGTTCGCGTTCGTTAACCGAAACCGGCAATGACTTCGCCAGAACTTTCTCTCCTCGTCGTCGCCATCACGCACACTGTTGGCGTGGTGTGCTTGGTGATGAGTTTGAGGCGACGGCGGCGGTATCGCTTGCTTCGCGATTTGCCTACATCGAAGGTGCTGGGTGTTTTTATCGGTCTTGTCGAATTAAAAGGCAGCGCGGAAAGCGCGGAACCGCTTGTAAGTTACCTCGCGGGTGTGCGTTGCGTTCGGTATGCGTGGCGGGTGGAGGAGTCTTGGTCGCGGACTGTCACCGAAAGTTATCGGGACTCCGATGGGCATACGCGCACACGCACCCGACACGAGAGTGGTTGGAAAACCGTTGCCCGTGGGGGCGAATTACCGGATTTTTATCTGCGCGATGATACGGGCATGGTTCTTGTCCGTCCGCACGGGGCGACCGTCGAAACGCAGATATTTTTTAGAAAATCCGTGACTCCTGCCGACCCGATTTACTACGGGAAAGGTCCGTCTGGGGCGGTTTCTGATTCCGATTACAGACGGCGGTTTGTGGAAGAGGGCATTGCACTTCACGCACCGCTCTATGTTGTTGGAACAGCGCGGGAACGAGCAGATGTTGTTGCGCCTGAAATTGCTGCCGGGCTAAAAAAATCCGGTGAGTTCCTTATTTCCGCTTACAGTGAGGAAAAAGTTGTTTCGCGGCTTGGGACTGCGTCGTGGGGCTGGTTTGTTTTTGGTGTTTTTATGGTTGGGCTGGGGCAATTTTTCTGTGTGCATAACCGCCCGTTCGCGACTTTTAGGCTATCTCCGCCTGAGTTTTTTGACCTTTATGGCGGCATGGCTTGTGTGATTGGCGGTTATTTTGCTCTTTGGGCGATTGGCTGGATGTGGATGGTGTATAACAGTTTGACGCAGCTTCAAAATCGTGTGCGTCAGGCTTGGTCGTTGATTGATGTGCAATTGAAACGGCGCCATGACTTGATCCCGTCGCTGGTGAGTGTGGCTGCTGCCTTGGGCGGGCACGAGCGCGTTGTGCAGGAAACGCTTGCTGCCTTGCGTGCGCAACAGGTGGCTTCGGGGCGCGGGCTGGCGGGTATTTCCGGCGTAGCGGCTTCGTTGGGGGTGCTTGTGGAGCATTATCCGCAACTCGTGGCGCAAGAAGGTTTCTTAAGGTTGCAGCGCGAATTGGTCGAAACGGAGCAACGTGTGGCTTTGGCGCGCGGTTATTACAACGACATTGCCACGCATTTCGCCACCCGTCTTGAGTGTGTCCCCGAGTGTTGGATTGCCGCGCTTGGCGGGATGAAACCGCACCCTCTCCTCGCTGCCTCCCACTTTGAACGCGCCGCCGTAGATGTCCAGCTTTCTGAGTAGGCTACTCCGGCGTGTGTTTGGGTGTCTCTTGCAGAGTAGTCATGCAAGTATTTCGTGGTAAAGTGATTGCTACTTATAGTAAGTAAAAAACATGCAAAAAACATCTGGTATTTTGCAAAAATGTGCAAAAAGGGACAGACCCTTTTTTGTTTGACATGCCGGAACTACTGACAGTTTGCGGAACTTCGCCCCGCATCGGCAACGAAGAGCAACCACTGCCGACACACATACCACAAGCAGCTTCCGCTGTGGACTTGGTGGACGAAGTGGACATGGTGGACTTTACACTGCAAAATGCAAAAAAGTGCAAAAAAGGGACAGACCCTTTCTCATTAAAAAGGGACAGACCCTTTCTTATTTCTTTTTTATTTTTTCATTTCTTTTTCATTTGGGCGGAGTCGGCTGGCGGGCGGATAGGGCAGGAGCGTGGCGGGACGGGACGCGGGATGTGGCACGGCGCGGGGCTTACCATTTTTTCCAAGGAGGGGAGCCGGAGTTCCAGAGTTCTTCGAGACGATTTTTTTCACGGAGGGTGTCCATGGGTTGCCAAAAACCACGGTGACGGAAAGCGTGAAGCTGGCCAGTTCGCGCCAAAATCTCCAAAGGCTTGCGCTCCCAAGTGGTGTCGTCGCCATCAATCAGGTCAAAAACGCCCGGCTCCAAAACGAAAAATCCGCCATTTATCCACGACCCCTCACTGTCAGGTTTTTCGTGAAAACGCAGGATGCTTGTTGGGTCGGCGGCGTCGAAGTCGAGCACCCCAAAACGCGCAGGCGGCTGCACCGCCGTTAGCGTGGCGAGGTGTTTGTGGGCTTTGTGGAAACGCACCGTTTCGCCGATGTCCACGTCGGCGACACCGTCGCCGTAAGTGAAGCAAAACGTCTCGTCACCCGTGTAATCTTTGACGCGGCGGAGGCGTCCGCCGGTCATGGTGTTTTCGCCGGTGTCCACGACGGTGACGCGCCACGGTTCGGCGTGTTGCGCGTGGATTTCTGTGGTGTTTCCCGCCATGTCGAAGGTGATGTCGGACATGTGCAGGAAGTAGTTGGCGAAATACTCTTTGATGAGGTAGCCCTTGTAACCGGCGCAAACGACGAAGTCATTTATCCCGTGGGCGGAGTAGATTTTCATGATGTGCCAGAGAATCGGTTTTCCGCCGATTTCGAGCATGGGTTTGGGGCGAAGGACTGTCTCTTCGCTGAGTCGTGTGCCGAGGCCGCCGGCGAGTATCACAGCTTTCATGTTTGCGGGTGTTTTGGTGTTGGGAGTGAAAACGTCGTGAGGTTGGGCAGCGTGTTCGGATTGTCAAGCGAGCGGGTGGTGGCGGGGCTTGCCGTGCGGCTTCAGGCGCGTTTCCTGCTACGCACTCCGCTAAACACCGTTTCCCGCTATGTCCCGAAAAAACACGCCGTCTGCTGCCACACCTGCCTCCGCGCCGTCCGCCAACCCGTCCGCCACCAACCTCTCCGCCGCCCCGCCCAGCACCGTCGCCGTCGCCGTCGCGCCGGAGCACCCGCAGCTCAACCGCATCCGTCAGCACGCATTGGCGCGTGGCGTTGCCGATGCTGCCCTGCCCGATGTCGAGTGGCTTTCTCGTGCCCGCAAATTTCTTCGCCTCGAACGCCAGCTTCTCCTGCGCAACCACCGCCACGGGATGTCTGGCGTGGAGCTTGCTCGTTGGCGTTCTGCGGTGCTCGATGTCTTTCTCGGTTTTCTCCTCGAACGTGCGCTCCACGGTGCGGGCGGTGCGGGGCAAAACGCTGTTGCGCTCATGGCACACGGTGGCTACGGGCGCGGCGAACTTTGCCCGTTCAGCGACATAGATCTCATGCTCATCTACGACGATGCTGCGCCGTCTTTGGAAACTTTTCGCAAGCGTGTCACCGAGGCCGTTCTCTACCCGCTCTGGGATCTCCGCCTCAAACCCGGGCACGCCTCGCGCACCATCGCCGAGACGGTTGCTCAGACTCGCGCCGACCCCGTGACGCGCAACACGCTGCTTGATGCGCGGCACATCGCTGGCTCGGCGGCGCTCTCCGAGGCACTCATGCGTGCCACCGACGAGGCCATCCTCGCCGACGGCGCGGAGGGCCAAGTGCGCTACCTTCTCGACGCGAAGGCGCGGCGCCACGCCCGTTCTGGCGGCAGCGTGTTTGTGCAAGAGCCGAACCTCAAAGAGGGCGTGGGCGGGTTGCGCGATTTCCACATGCTCGCGTGGCTGGCGCGTCTCCACGGTGCGCGCGACGGGCTTGGCGGCCTTGCGCGTCTTGGGTTTCTCACGGAGGCGGAGGCGCGTGCTGCCTCGGAGGCGTATTCTGGACAGCTGCGCATTCGCCACGAATTACACTTCCAGAGCGGGCGTCCTGAAGAGGTGCTCAGCCTTGAGAAACAACCTGCCGTCGCCGCTGCTCTCGGCTGTGCTGGCGAGAACTGGATGCGCCAAATCGAAGACCTCATGCGCCACCACTACCGCCTCGCGGAGACAATTCTGCAAACCGTTCGCGGTGTCGAATGGCGTTTCGCGCAAAAGACTGCCGCCACAGCCGTCACCGTTGCCGCCGCAGCCACGCCGCCGCTTGCCGAGGCCACGTGCTTCGACGGCTTCGTGCTCCACGCTGGCCACACGCTCTCTGCTGCGCACAGCGACGTCTTCCGCGAAGACCCTTCGCGCCTGCTGCGCGTTTTCCGCCACGCTCGCCAATACCGCGCTCGCCCCGACTTCCCGCTCCTGCGCCTTGTCAGCGAGAACATCGCGTTGCTCACGCCGAAGATCGCTGCCTCGCCGAAGTCTGTTGACTGTTTCCTCGCCATACTCGCCGACGCTGGCGGTGTCGGCGAGACGCTTGCCCAGATGCACGAGTCGGGCGTTCTTTGCCGTTTCTTGCCGGAGTTTGCGGGCATCCGTTGCCTCGTCCAGCGGGAGATTTTTCACCGCTACACCGTGGACGCGCACACCCTCCTTTGCCTGCGGGAGCTGGACGCCGTGTTCGCCGCCAAGACGCCACCTGCCTCGCGTTACCGCGACGCACTGCTCGACACCGACGAGCCGGCACTTCTCTACCTCGCGCTTCTCCTGCACGACATCGGTAAGCAGCACGGCGTCGCCAACCACGCCGCAGCTGGCGCGGAGATTGCGGAGCGCGTTTTGCGCCGTTTCAAAATCCGCAAAGAGTCGCGCCGCGAGGTTGTCGCTCTCGTGCGCGGGCATCTTGACATGGCAGCGTTTTGGCGGGCGCACGACCTCGACGACCCGGAGAACATCGCCGCCTTCGCAGCCAAGGTCGGCTCTGCTCAACGTCTGCGCTACCTCTATGTGCTCACCTATTGCGACTCCCGCGCCACCGCCGCCGAGCTTTGGAACGATTACAAACACTCGCTCCACACGCGGCTTTTTCGCGCCGCGCTTGCCATCCTCGAAGACACCCGCGCCGCCCGCGCCGACGCCGACGCCGACGTTGACGCCGACGTTGCCGCCGCCGACGTAGCCGACGTCGCTGGTGGCGACTGCGCTGCCTTGCTGCGCGAAATCCGCGCACAGCATCTCGCCGACGAAATCACCGACGAGGAGTTTGCCGAGCACTTCGCCAAGTTCCCGCTCCGCTACGCCAGCCATTACAGTGCCGCCGATGTCGCGCTCCATTGGCGGATGGTCTTCAAACTTTGTTTCTCGATTGTGAACTCGCCGAGGAGCGGCGGCCTCACCCCCGTCATTCATTGGCGGGAAAAGGCGGGCGGCATTTGCGTCGTCACCGTCGCCACTTGGGACAGGGAAGGGCTGTTCAGCAAACTCGCCGGTGCCTTCGCAGTCGCGGGTCTCGACATCCTCGACGCACGCGGCATCGGGCACGCCGACCACATCGTGCTCGACACTTTTTCGGTCGCCCCGTCGCGCAACGCGTCTGCCGCGAGAGGCGGCGCTGCCACGCCTGCCGCGAAGTTTGCCGCCGCCGTCGAGGAGGCACTTGTCGGCCAATGCGACCACGAGCCAGAGATACGCCGTCTCGCGCGGGCGGAGGCCGACGCGCTCAAGCCCCACGAGCGGCGTCTGCGTGCGTTTGTGCCGCCGCTTGCGAAGGTGACGCCGCGCCCAGAGCGCCACCGCGTCGAGGTGGAAATCAAAGCCGCCGACCGCCTCGGGCTGCTGTTTTTTTTGGCGCGTGTTTTTTGGCGTCACCGCCTCGGCATCACTTTTGCCCGCATCGCCACGGAGCACGGCGTCGCCCGCGACACGTTTTATTTGGAGTCGTTCACAGGCGAGGCGGACAAATCGCCTGCGGGTCTGCTCGCGTTGCAAGACGAGCTTGTGGGCGCATTGGCGTGAGCCTTTTCCCGCTTGCCCTTCGCGCTGCCCGCGCCCACCTTCCGCGCCTGCAACCGACAATTTATGCGCGCACAAGACACCCAGCTCCGTTCCCGCCACATCCTCGCCCTCGTTTGGGATTTCGACAAAACCCTCGTTCCGGGCTACATGCAGGAGCCGCTTTTTAAGGCTTACGGAATTGACGAGGGTGCGTTTTGGACGGAGGTCAACCAGCTTCCCGGATACTACGCGAAAAAGGGCATCCACGTTTCCAAGGACACCGTCTATCTCAACCATCTGCTCAGCTACGTGAAAAACGGTCCGCTGAAGGGGCTTTCCAACCGCCGCCTCCGCGAGCTTGGTAGCGAGATTTGTTTTTGCCCGGGGCTGCCGGATTTCCTCGACGCCGTGCGCAGCTTCGCCCGCGAGGCAGGGGCGCGGCTCAATCTCGAAATCTCGCTCGAGCACTACATCATCAGCACCGGCATCGCGGAGATGATTCGCGGCAGCAAAATCGCAGGCAGCGTGGACGGCGTGTTTGGCTGCGAATTTATCGAGCAACCGCTCCCGCCCGGGTTCGCGTTGCAGGACGAAATGCCGCTGGCAGACTCCGGCGAAATTAGCCAAATCGGGGTCATGGTGGACAACACAATCAAGACACGTTTCATTTTTGAGATTAACAAGGGGACAAACAAAAACGCCGCCATAGACGTCAACGCCGTCGTCGCCGCCAGCGATAGGCGCGTGCCGTTTGAGAACATGATTTACATCGCCGACGGCCCCAGCGACGTGCCGGTGTTTTCGCTGGTGCGCAAAAACGGCGGCCTCGCCTACGCCGTCTATAACGAGGAAAAGGAGTCCGAGTTTCGACAGAACGACCAGCTGCAACAGACCGGACGCGTGGACGGCTACGGGCCAAACGATTACCGCGACAACGCATTTACGCCGCGTTGGCTGCGCAAGCGCGTGGAGGACCGCATTGACCGCATCGCCCGCGAACAAGAATATGTGCTTGACTCGCGCGTCGCCCGCCCGCCACGCCACCTGCACAGCGGCGACGAGCTTGCCGCCCGCCGCAATATGCCGCCCGCCGGTCCCGTCCAAGGCACGTTTCCCATTTGAAAAAAACGCCCGCGCCGCCGACCGAACGACACACATTTTTTTCCCGTTTTCCGCTTTCCTTTTTTCCTCTTTCCGCTTTCGCCGCATGACCGAGCTGCCCGCCCATTTGACGACTTGTTATCCGTTTGCTCCGCGTTGGCTCGAGCTGCCCGCCGGACGTATGCACTACGTGGACACCGGCGGCGACGGCGAGACGCTCTTGCTGCTGCACGGCAATCCGACCTGGTCGTTTCTCTGGCGCGACCTCGCACGGCTTCTTTCGATTCAGGGTTTTCGTTGCGTCATGCCCGACTATCTGGGCATGGGGCTTTCCGAAAAGCCCGGGGTGTTTTTCCGTCTCGCCGATAGGATACGCGAGGTCGAGGCACTGGTGTCGCATCTCCGGCTGACGCGGTTTCACCTCGGCGTGCATGATTGGGGCGGGGCAATCGGGATGGGCGTCGCGGGTAGGATGCCGGAGCGCATCGGGAAGATTATCGTTACGAACTCGGCAGCGTTTCACTCCGAACGCATCCCACGGAGCATCGCGATTTGCCGACACCCGCTCGCCGGACGCATTCTCGTTCAGGGGCTAAATCTTTTCGCGTGGCCTGCGACCTACATGGCGGCGCGACGTCGGCTGAGCCGCACCGTGCGCTCCGGTTTTCTCGCGCCCTACGACACCTACGAGTCGCGCGCCGCCCTCGCACATTTTGTGCAAGACATCCCGCTGGAACCAGCAGACCCAAGCTACGCCACCCTCAGCGAGGTCGAGGCAGGGTTGGAAAAACTGCGCGACAAGCCAATGCTGTTGGTTTGGGGCGGACGCGATTTTTGCTTCGACGACTCGTTTTTAGCGGGGTGGCGCAACCGTTTCCCCGCAGCGACCGTGCGCTATTATTGCCGCGCCGGACATTATGTTTTGGAGGACGCAGGCGAGGAAGCCGTTCCAGAGATACGAGACTTTTTGACAAGGAAGTTGTGAAGAGGGGGGAAGGGAAGGGGAAGGGGA
>JAITPT010000176.1 GCA_031289285.1 Puniceicoccales bacterium | reverse complement strand
CCCGTTGGGGTTGTGTGCATCGCCAGCCCCCTTTCCCTCGCACTTCCGCTATGGACCAACTGTGAAAAATAAGGGGCAGCTATTTGTGAGACGCTACAATAGCTTATGTTCGTCAGACTCTCGCTCCGCACACAGCGGGATTATAGTGCGGGGCTGCGGCACCAGCACTCCCACTTAAAGTAGCGAGGAACCAAAAAGATTGTCTGCGCTACGCTTTGCGCAGGGCCGCTGAGACCCGCCCGTAAATCGCGTCGGCGGACAAGCCGTTTGCCTCGCGCAAAATCTCCTGCGACGAGCCGTGGCCGACAAACTCGTCTGGCCAACCCACACGCTCCACAGGTGTCGCGACATGCGCCGCATTCAACGTCTCCAAGACCGCCGAGCCGAAACCACCCGCAAGCGCGTGGTCTTCCATCGTGACAAACAGCTTCGCCGTGCGCACCTGCGCCAACAGCAACTCCGCGTCGAGCGGTTTCGCGAAACGGGCGTTCACGACGCCGACACGCACACCGGGAAACTCCGTCTCCAGACGCCCCGCGAGCGCGAGCGCGCCAGCGACCATCACACCGAGTGCCCAAATCTGCACCTCTACGCCCTCGCGCAGCACCTCCGCCTTGCCGATTGGCAACAGGGACGGCTTGTCTTTCAGCGGCACACCCGGCGCGGCACCACGCGGGTAACGCACAAAGACCGGCCCGTTGAACTCAATCGCCGTGCGCACCATGTCGGCCAGCTCGTCCTCGTCTTTGGGCTGCATGATGACGGTGTTCGGGATGGTGCGCAGAAAGGCGATGTCGAAGAGGCCGTGGTGCGTCGCGCCGTCGGCGGGCGAGAGGCCGGCGCGGTCAACGCAAAATGTCACGTCGAGATTTTGCAGGCAGACATCGTGAAAAATCATGTCGAACGACCGCTGCAAAAAGGTCGAGTAAATCGCGCACACGGGCTTGAAACCTTTGGCGGCGAGACCCGCCGCAAAGACGACGGCGTGCTCCTCGGCGATGCCCACGTCGAAGTAGCGTTTGGGCAATTCTTGTTTGAGCAAGTTGAGCGAAGTGCCCGACGGCATAGCGGCGGTGATGCCCAGCACACGCTCGTCTGCGCGGGCGCACTCGACGAGCGTCCGCCCGAAAACATCTTGCCACAACGGGGCGTCGCCCGGCTTGGCAGCCTTCTTGGGCTCGCCCGTCTCAATCTGGTAAGGCGACGCGCCGTGAAACTTTTCGGGGTTGCCCAGCGCGGCGTCCAGCCCTTGGCCTTTGATGGTGCGCACGTGCAGCAGGACGGGGTTTTCCGAGCGTTTGCAAAACTCGAGGTAACGGCAGAGGTGGTCTATGTTGTGGCCGTCAACGGGGCCGATGTAGCGGAGTTTGAGTTTCTCGAAGACGGCGGATTGCGGCGCAAAGAAGTCCTTGGCGTCGCGCTTCACGAGTTGTCCGAACTCGAAGACCTTGCGCCCGCCGGGCAACTTTTTCAAAAAAGACTCCGCCTCGCGGTGGGCACGATTGTAGAGCGGCGACGTGATGAGGTGGTTGAGATAGTCCGCGATAGCACCGACGTTTTTGTCAATCGCCCACTCGTTGTCGTTGAGCACGACGACGAGGCGGCGCATCGAGGTCGCGAGGTTGTTGAGCGCCTCGAGGGTGACGCCGCAGGTGAAGGCGGCGTCGCCGAGGATGGCGACAACGTGCCCAGCGTCTCCCCGCAAATCGCGGGCGGTGGCGAGGCCAAGTGCCGCCGAGAGCGCGGTGCCTGCGTGGCCCGCGCCAAATGCGTCGTGCTCGCTCTCGCCCCTGTTGAGAAAACCGGAAACGCCCCCCGACTGCCGCAGCCTGTCGAACTCCGGCCCGTTGCGCCCCGTGAGCAATTTGTGGACATAGCCTTGGTGCGAGACATCGAAAACCAGACTGTCAGCCGGTGTCTCAAAAACACGGTGCAGCGCGATACACAGCTCAACGACGCCGAGATTTGGGCCGACGTGCCCGCCGTTTTCGGAGGTGACGCGGATGATGCGTTCACGAATTTCCTGCGCAAGCGCCGGAAGTTGGCTGGACGGGAGCTTTTTGAGGTCTGCCGGACCCTGTATCGTTTCGAGAATTGGCATCGGTTTGCGTGTTACGGAAAAAATCCCGTTTCGGGGAGAGCGAAGCAGGAAAAGATTTTGGCGGGAGAAGAGAAGCAAAAATGTCTCCCGCGATGTCAGACGGTCTCCACGAGAAAAAGGCTACCGGAGATGCGCTCCTTCACGCGAACGAGCGAGCCGGAGGGGATTGGCGCGTCGGCGTCGGCGATGGCGTCAACGACTTCGTTGCGGTGTTTGAAGGTGATTTGCGCCTGACCGCCGCCGCCGCGTTTGGCAGGAATGGTGATATAGACGGTGCCCGTGCCGCCAACGACGTCGTCGTAGTTCACGGTGCCGTCGGATTGCAGCAGCATGAGTTTTTTGGCGAGGACGTAGATGAGCCACAGGAACGCCGCGCCCGCGAGCGCACCGCCGATGCTCGACAAAAGGATGCTCTGCGTGCTCTGGTAGATGACCGAGCCAGCACCGCCGAAGCCGAGAAAAAAGGCGGTGACAGAGCGTGTGGAAAAGAGTGAGCCGTCTGAGATGTCGCCTACCGACACATCCACCGAGGCGGCTTCGGCGATGTCGCCGTGGTCGAGGCCGAAGGCGGTGAGCAGGAGCAAGACGAGTGTGATAACGCCCGCGATTGCGCCTATTGCGGTGAACACTTGCCCTGGTGCCCCAAGACCGTCCCACCACGGGGAAAATGAATCGAGAAAGGCGACGGGAAGTTGTGTGTGAAGTTGTGTGTAGGTGCTCATGGTGCTGGTGGCAGGAAGTGGGAGAAAAGTTGGCGGAGGCGGGAAGTGGTTGCGGTGAGGCACGAGGTTAAGGGCGGAAAGGTTTCGCAGACAATCAAAAAAAGAGTCCTCGCTATTTAACCTAAAAACGACAGTTGGAGGGGAAGTATTGTGAGAAGATGTTGGAGCAGACACACGTTGAGACTTTCCGACAGAACAACAGAGTTATTTCAAGGAAAGTAACAACGCGCAGGTGCCCAAAAGATTTTGTAAGACGTGCCAGCCTCAAAAGCAGAGTTCGGGTTCAACTGCCGTTCTTAGGATTATCTGTGACGGCGCATGGCGGAGAGACCAGCGGGCCAATCGGCGGAAGTGCTCTCGGCGGCAAAGGGGACGGGGCGACTCTTGGCGCGACGGTGGGTCGTGCTGGCGTATTGTGACAAACACGCAGTTACAAATGCTTCGTCGCCGATAACGCCACCGTGGCTGAACCACGGCATTCGCTGGAGCAAACGCTCCGGTAACGGAAGTTTCCCGCCAGCGGCGGCGACTGCTTGCGCGGTTTCGGGAGCGATGCGGGCAGCGGAGGGGTCGCCGCGTTTTGCCGTCGCACCTTTGCCGAACAACACAACGCGGTAGGTTTCCAGCATCTCTTCATCGCTGAGATTATCGGAGGAAACCGCGTAGCGAAGATTGCGACGCATCTTGCCGTTGCCGCCTGTCGCAACGGCTTCCGCGTAGCCGCACCAGCGGTAGTCTTTCGGGTCTGCGACGATACGCGCACGGACAGGATTGAGGTCAATATAGGCGGCAACTGCCTCCATCGCAAAGAATCTGTCGCTCTGGACGATTGTGCTCGAAAATCGTTCTGACCAAAGCGTTCCCTCGCGCTCGTGAGTGCGGTTATACCAAATGGAGAACCGCTGCTTGAAGGTCTTCATGAACTCGGAGACATCGCCCATTCGGCGTAGCATTTGCTTGCGCCATGCTTCGGCGTCTTCGCCGTCCTTCTTGAGCATCTCGGCGAGCACCTCGACATCGGCGGGTGCCCACTTGGTGGGCTTGGGATAGAGCACGGAGTAACGTCGCAGCAGTTCTGTGTCGGAGAGTCCGCCTTGTTCTGGCACTCTGACGAGCACATGAAAGTGGTTCGTCATAAGAGCATATGTCACGACTTGGACGCCGCAGAACTCTGAGACTTGGTGCATGATAGAGCGCATTCGTTCCTTGCATTCGTCGGTCAGCAGGAACTCGCCGCCGACAATTCGTGAAATGCAATGGTA
>JAITPT010000172.1 GCA_031289285.1 Puniceicoccales bacterium | reverse complement strand
CTGCCCCCCCCCTATTCGCCTTTGCGCCTTTTGTTCCCTCGCGCCTTCACTTTTTTCTTTTCTTTTTTTGCCAGCCCGCCATTGTCCCGCGCCCGCATGAGAACGCCAATACCGTCCGTGTATGTCCAAGGCCTTGGTTCATACGCACCAAGCCGAATACTCGCCAACGAGGAACTTGCCAGCATCGTTGACACCTCCGACGAGTGGATCATCACCCGCTCCGGCATCCGCGAGCGACACATAGCCGCACCCGACGAAACCGGCGCAGACATGGCCGCCAAAGCCGCACAAGCCGCCCTCGCCGACGCACATATCTCCCCCGAAGACATAGACTTGCTCATCGTCGCGACCGTTTCCGACGACACGCCCGTCCCCTCCGTCGCCTGCCGCGTTCACAGCAAAATCGGCCTCAAATCGGGCGTCCCCGCCTTCGACATCACCGCCGCCTGCTCCGGTTTTATTTACCTGCTCCAAATCGCCAACCACATGCTCCGCGCCGGAGATTACCGCCGCGCACTCGTCATCGCCACCGAGAAACTTTCTCGCATCACCGATTGGACAGACCGCTCCACCTGCGTCCTCTTCGGCGACGCCGCCGGTGCCGCCGTCCTCGCCAAATGCGACATCCCGCACGCGGGCATCCTCGGCAACGTCCTCGGTGCCGACGGCACCAAGGGCGACCTCCTCGCCGTCAACCCGCGCAACGCCCCCGCGCCCGTCTTCCCCGCCGCCCTGCCCTCCGGCACGCACACCATCGCGATGAACGGGCGCGAGGTGTTCAAAAACGCCGTCCGCGTGATGAGCCAAGCCTGCCGCAGCGTGCTCGCAAAATGCGCCACCGACCCCGCCCAGCTCGCCCTCATCATCCCGCATCAGGCAAACATCCGCATCATCGAAGCCATTTCCGACGAACTCAAAATCCCCCTCTCGCGCTTCAAAATTAACCTTGACCGCTACGGCAACACCTCCGCAGCCAGCATCCCGCTCGCGCTCGACGAAGCCTACCGCGCCGGCGAAATCAAAGAGGGCGACCTCGTTTTGCTCGTTGCCTTTGGCGGCGGTTTCACTTGGGGTGCATCCCTCATCCGCTGGCAAAAAAATCCTGAGAAAACCACGCCCGCGCTCTAATCCGCAAACACACACTTTCAATCCGCAAACACCCATGCCGCACCACCGCAACGCCACTATCACCACCGCCGCCACGCCCGCCGCAGCCACCAACGCCAACGCCGCCGTCGCCGTCGCCGCCCAAGCCACGCCCCCCAAACCGCGCCGCCGCCGTCTGCCCACGCTCGCCGCCGCCCTGTTCGCCGCTGCCGCCGCGTTCGCCGCCGCTACCGACGCCAACGCCGAAATCGTCTGGAGCAACGCCAAGGGCTGGCAAGCCGCTCAGGGCACGATGCTCTCCGGCGAAGGGCTTGTCACTTTTGAGCAACGTTTCGACGGGCTTGAGCTGCTCACCCGCGCCCGCCGCGCCCAGACCGCAGGCTCCGTCGGCAAAGCCATTGACCTTTACGAAGACGTTTTGAGCAGATACCCGCGCACCGAACTCGCCTGCGAAGCACACTTCCAATGCGGCGTCCTCTACCACTCTCGCAACCAGTTTGAAAACGCCTTCCACCACCTCAACGTCGTCGTCCGCCACTACCCCGAGTTCCCCCGCTACAACGAAGTCATCGCAAACCAATACCGCATCGCCACCGCAATCAAAAACGGCGAACGCCCCTACCTCTGGGGCTGGATTCCGTGGTTCACCGACAACAGCCGCGGCCTCGACTACTTCGAGCAGGTCAACAGAAACGGCCCACAAACCAGCTACGCCGACAAAGCACTTTTCGACAAAGGCACCTTCGCCAGCGAGTTAGACAGAACCCCCGAAGCCATAGACGCCTTCGAACGCCTCATCTACGACTACGCCGACTCGCCCCTCGTCCCCAACGCCATTCTCGCCCTCGCCAAAACCCACGAGCTAAGCATCACCGGACACGAGTGGGACCAGAGTGCCACGCGCAACGCCCTGTTTTTTTACAACGAATTTGTCACCCGCTACCCCTCTCACAAACGCACCGCCGAGGCCGTCAAATCTGCCGCACGTATGCGCGAGACCCTCGCCAAAAACCGCTACGACCTCGCCCTCTTTTTCTACGAAGAACGCAACAACGCCCGCGCCGCCGCCCACCTCTTCAACGAGGCAATCAACGCCGCCCCAACCTCAAAAACCGCCCAAGACGCCCGCATAAAACTCGCCGACATCCGCGCCGGAAAACTCGCCCCACGCGGCGCGATGGATTGGTTACTCGGTCGTTACCCAGTCACACGCGACGCCAGCTACATAGACCCGTCCTCGCACACCGACCTCGATAAAATGGGCTTCCAAGCCGAAAACAAAGGCCCCGCCAAATGACCCCTCCCCCGCGCCAAACGCCACCCCGCAACGCCTCGCGCCGGAACACGACGACGACGGCGCGTCTGAGCTGGCTGGCGTTTTTTTTCCTCGTGCTGCCGCTCGCAGGCTGCGGTGCCTACTCGCTCGGCTCGAAGTCCAAAATCCCTTTTTCCACCCTCTCCCTCGCGCCCATCGAGAACACCGCCTACGTCCCGCAAGCACAGGCGCTCTTGCACACACAGCTTGCCGACGCCATCTCGCAAGAAAGCGGCCTCCGCCTCGTCGCCACCGGCGGTGCCGCCACCCTGCACGTCCGCATCGTCGGTTACACGCACTCCGTCGCCGCGACAAATCCCGACGACACCGCCCTCGGCAGCTCCTTCAACATCCGCCTCACCGCAAATTGCACACTCACCGACAACCGCACCGAGAAGCCGTATTTCACCGACCGCCGCATTGAGGTCTCCGTAGTCGCGCACTCTCCAACGGGAACCGCCGCAGGCAGTTTCTCCGCCGTAGAATATGAAACACTCCCCGTCCTCACCCGCGATTTAGCCCGCCGCATCCGCGACACCGTCACCGGCGTATGGTAACACTAAGAACGGCAAACTCGCCCGCGCCGCCGTAAAACAACTGCAAAAAAATGCAGTCCTCTTTTCTACACTTCGCTTATGAAAACGCTCCCGCTCCCACTCTCCCTTCTCGCGCTTGGCGCGGCAACTTTTGCTGTTTTGCCCGCGCAAACTGCCGCCGCCCCCGCCGCCAGAACACCCGCAATGGTGGAAAACATCCACCACCAAATGCTCAGCAAAGGCGGCTCGTTCACGCTACCCGCACTCGCAGCGGCGACGGCGGAGGCAGCGGCGGCAGCGGATGCGCAGTATGTTTCCGACAACGAAAAAGTCGCCACTGTAGAAGGTGCCCTTATCCGCGCCGTCGGCGATGGCGAATGCGCGATTTTTCTCACCGAAAAATCGGGGAGAAAAACCAAAATTGCCCGCGTGACTATTGGCTGGCCGATACAAAATCCTGTGCTGCCCTATTCGTGGCAAATCTTTGTGCCCGACAACGAGGCGCATGTGTTCCGCAATAAACTTTACGTCTATGGCTCGCTCGACGCCGGAGGTGCTTATTGCTCGCCCTTTCTCGCGCCAGTAGCGACAAGCGATTTGAAACACTGGGAATGCAAAGGCATCGCATTCTCTTCTTTCGACAAAGGGAATGTCCACAAAGGACGTGAACTCTGGGGAAGCGACACCCATTTTCACAACGGAAAATACTTACTATATGGTGCTTACGCATGGTGGGGGGAAGAAACAGAAAACAACTTTTACGTCGTAGAAAGTGACAAACCGGAAGGCCCATTCACAAACTTCCGCTGGGTCAAAGGAAACAAAACAAAAAAGAACATAGATGGAATAACGCCAAAGATTTTTGTAGAAAAAAACGGTGAACGTTATATTGTCTGGGCACCGACTCTGCAACCCGTTGCAAAGAATTATTTATTAATCGCGAAACTTTCTTCTAACGACACAATTGACGAAGCGAGCATCACAAATCTCGGCTCGTTAAAAGACTTTTACGAAGGCCCCTCTATTCGCAAGCGGGGCGACATTTATTATCTTGTTTATGATGAAAATTGTGGCCCTATCACGAAGCGAAACCGCACGCCGAAGCGTCTCTCTTATGCGACATCGCGCAGCATCACAGGCCCCTATATTTATCGCGGCGTCATACTCACAATAGAAGATTTGCCCGGCAACACAAACATCCAAGGTTCGATAGAGGAGTTAAATGGGCAATGGTTCGCCTTTTATCATCGAGCCTTAAACGCTGCGTGGAACCGTCGTGCCCTGTGTGTAGAAAAAATCGAGTTCGACGCCGACGGTCTTATCAAGCCGATAAAAACCACAAGTAGCGGCATTGCTGAGGGATTGGACACAGCGAAAACGATTTGGTTCAACACTTCTGTTTTCGGCAAAAACCACAAACCCTCTCGCACGGGCAAATACGGAAGTATCTTGGTGACGAAGCGCGACGGCGCGGCGGAAATAGGTTTCCGTTATGTATTTTTTACTGGCAAAGAAAAAAAGATTTCTCTCCGTGGCTCTGGCTTGCAAAACATTCTCTCCGTAAAAATCTTTGCCGGCCAAACCCTCATCGGCGAAACCACCGCCAGCAGCGAAACCTCTGTCGGTAGCAAAAACACCGTCGGTAGCAAAAACACCGTCGCCAGCGGAATTGTTCTCCATGACATCCCTGCCGGAAAATCCGAAATGACAATTGTCATCACAGCCTCTGCCAACGTCTCCCTCGAAACCCTCGATTTCGGATTTTAGCCAACGGTCTTCCCCATAGAGCAATAGATACTGTAGGGCACTCCTAAAAATAATTTGATTTCGCTACTTTGAATGGAAGCACGGACGCATCCAGCCCCGCATGGGGCGAGATGTGCATAACCGGAGGTGTAGCGCAGCGAAACCTCCGGTCAGCCCTGCCCCTGCAATAAAGCCCCGCATGGGGCGAGATTATCCTAAGAACGGCAGTTCAGCGGGATGGGTTTGCGCAAGATTTTGAGGCGGATGCGGT
>JAITPT010000227.1 GCA_031289285.1 Puniceicoccales bacterium | reverse complement strand
TTCTGGTGTGTCTTGGCGAGGCTGGCGGCGCGGGTGCCCTGTGCGCCGGAGAGTTTGATGTCGGGCGTGAGCATCCCGACGAGCACCGAGGCGTAAGAGCCAAAAGACTTCGCGGGCATGTAGTGGACGTTGCCCGTCTTGGGATGGTTCTCGCCGATGATTGGCCCAATCAACCCGCGGTCGCGACGCCCGCGCCGACGTTCCGGCACGAGTTGTTCGTAGGAGACGCTGAAGAGCGCGGTCTGTGTGCCGAGCAAACTGAGGTTGCCCTTGGGGTTGGTGCCACCGTGGCAGGAGACGCAGTGCTTGTCCCACACGGGTTGCACGTCGCGAGCGTAGCTGATTGTGCGGGCGGCTTCGGAATCGCCGGGCTGGGCAAACGGCATCTCCGCTTTGCGCTTCATGGCGAGGGGCGTCACCGCGCCGGAGGCCGAGGGTGCTTGCGCCGTGCTCTCGTGGCAGCCCACGCAGCTGCGCACTTCGCCGGGCATGTAGTTGACGTAGGTGCGCTCCGTCTGGAGGGCGCGGAAGTTGCCGTCGAGTGCTTGCAAAAATATGGCGCGTTCGGCGGGCACGAGGAAACGCGCCGAGCCGTCGGCTTCGACGCGCACGATGCCGCGCTGAATTTTCAAACCGAGGGCAGCGTCTTTGCTGACGACGGCGTGTTGCTGGTCGTATTCGTCGCCGCCCCAACGCCGCCGCGCTGCCCACGGGCGCGGGACTTGCTCCAACACGCGCAGGTATTTCACGCTGCCCGGCTCGACTCCCGCCATGCCCTTATAGACGTCGGTGACGATGCACTCGGCCAGCCCTTTGGCGGCGAGCACCTCGTCGCGTTTTTCGACGATGATGGGCGGTGTCTTGCGTGCGACGAGCGGGATGGGCCGGAAGGCGGAGATGGAGGAGGGTTTATAGACGCGCTCCGTTTTGCCGCCTTCTTCGAGCAGGTAGATGTAGTAAGATGTGGCCTCGTTCCAGTGCGGGCCTTGGCGTTTGTGCGAGACGAGAAACTCGGAGCGCGAGAGCGGGTAAGCCTCGCGGAAAAGCGGGCCTCGGCCACCGCCGTCGTTTTGCCAGCCACCGTTTGCGTTGCGAAACGAGAAGCCGCCTTCGCCGCGAATGTCCGTCTGCGGCGTGATGTAGGTCATAGGTTCGCGGGTGCGGATGTCTTTCGTGGTGTCAATGCGGATGACGGTGCCGACGCAGTTTTGCGGGTAATGCGGGGTGCCGGTGAAAACAAATTCGTGAGCCGAACCCGGTATGCCGCGCCCGAACATAAACGTCGGCGGAAAGGCGACATCGTTGCCGTAGATTTCGACGGAGTTGCTGCCGTCGGGGTTGACCGCCCAGAGGCATTTGACGGAGACGGCGCCCTTGTCCACGTATTCCCAGCGCGTGTAGAGGATGCGCCCGTCGGGCAACAGCGAGGGGGCGTGTTCGGAGAGTGCGCTCGTGGTGAGCTTGCGGAGGTTTTTGCCGTCGGTGTCCACGCGGTAGAGATTGGTGGTGGTGAAGATGTCGGGGCCGTCGCAGAGCGTGCCGTGTTGGCAGCGCGTGGAGACGAAGGCGATGGCACCGTCGGGCAAGTAGCAGGGGTCCATGTCGTCGGTGCCGTGGTGGTAGCCAGCGATTTTGTAAGCGTTGACAAGCGCGACCTCGTCTTTCTCGGGAAACGTCACTTGGCGCAGGCCAGTGCCGTCGGTGTTGACCTCAAACAAGCGGTAGCCTTTGCGCGAAGATTCGCGGTAGGCGAAAACAATTTTTTTTGCGTCGAAGGAGACATCGAACGCGCCGAAAACGCCGTCTGCAAACGACGGCACGAGGTCGGTGACGGCACCTGTTTTGAGGTCGAGGACGGAGAGGCCGCCGCCGGGCGTCCAGCGGGCGTTGACGTATTCCGTGTAGTAGTGGTTGGAGCTGTAAGTGAGGCGGCGGACAAAGGCGATTTTGTCCACGCCCTTAGCGATGAGCTTTTGCCACGCGGCTTTTTCTTCGTCGTTGGGCGTGTAGGTTTCGGGCGCGGCGGCGACGGTTTGCGCCGGTATCGCGGCGGGGTCGCCGATGTCGGTAGCGGCGGCGGCTGCGGGGGCTGCGAGCGCGAGCACGGCGAGTGCAGGCGCGAGTTGGAAGACGGTGTTTTTCATAATGAGAGAACGTGGTGGCGTTGGTAGTGTGCGGATGGCGCGGGCGCGGTGTGCTGCGGGCGCGGGCGTGAGAGACAGGCGCGACGGCAGGCGGTTCCGCCGTGCGTGGCTCAGCGCAGCTTCAAAGTCGCCAAGCCCAAAATCCCGCACAGCAGCGAAATCATCCAGAAACGCACCACGATTTTTTCGTCGGCCCAACGCCCGTTCGGCCACTTCAGCCACGCGGGTTTGCTCTCTGGCGCGGCGTCCATCTGAAAATGGTGGTGCAGCGGCGTCTTTTTGAAAATGCGCATTCCGGCGGGTTTGCCGTCTGGCCCCTGCGTCTTGGTGAACTTGAAGAGCAGGCGTTGCGCAATCGCCGAGGCGAACTCTGCGACAAACACCCCGCCGACGATGACGAGCAAAAACGGCTGGTTGATGATGAACGCCAGTGCGCCTATGAACCCGCCCAAGCCGAGTGCGCCGAGGTCGCCCATGTAGATTTCCGCCGGCTTCGCGTTGTGCCACATGAACGCCATGCAGCCGCCGAGGATGGCCGCCGTCAGCACCGTCAACTCGCCCGCGCCCTCCACACGGCTGATTTTCAGGTAGTCTGCGAAGTTCTTGTGCCCTGCCAGATACGCAATCAAACCGAAGCTCAACAGCGTCGTAATCACGCAGCCCACCGACAGCCCGTCTATGCCGTCGGTCAAGTTGACGGCGTTGCTCGCGCTCCACGTGACGATGAGAAAGAAGACGACCGCCACCGCCGCGCCCGCCCAGAGCGGCAGCATGTCTGCCGAGAGCACCGCGTGTTTCGCGAACGGCACCCAGACCTCAATCGCCTGTGCCCGCGTCGCTGGCACCGCCAACAGCAGCCCGATGCCCGCTCCAGCCGAGGCAAACTGCCCAATCGTTTTTCCCAGTGCCGAGAGTCCGTCAGGTTTTTTGGAAACCACCTTCATATAGTCATCAACAAAACCGACTGCGCTCATGCCCAGCCAAACGATGAGCGCGGCGACGGCGGGCACACTTGGGCGCACCCACAAAAACGCAGAGAGCAGCGCGGGAATGAAGATGATGAGGCCGCCCATCGTGGGCACCTTGCCGCCGGTTTTCGCGATGCCGTCCATGATGTCTTTGCTGCGCTCCGGCTGCGTGAGACGCCCAAGCCGATTGATGAGAGTCGGCGCGAGCACAAAGCCCGCCATCAACGCGAGTGTGCCGGCAGCGACGGCGCGGAAAGACTGGTATTCAAAGAGGCGTAGCGGCCCCCAGACGGTTTTCGCGAATTCGTGTAGATAGTAAAACATGCGCGGGCGGCACTCTGCGTTCGCAAAAACTTCCCGCAACTGGAAAGCGTTTTGCATGTCATTTTACGCCGCTATGAAAAACATTTTTCCCGCCGCCGCCACCGTCGCCGCTCTGCTTCCCGCCGCCGCGCTGCTCCTCGCTGCCTGCGGAGATTCCACAAAAAAAACCGCGCCCACCGCGCCCACGCCTGCACCCGCCACGGGTAATCCCGCCACGGGTGCCGATGCGCCCGCGAGTGGCGGTGCCAGTGCCGCTGGTGTCGCCGGTGCCGCTACTGGCGACGCCGCGAAGACTGCCGCTGCGAAACCTGCGGCCATCACGCGCCCCGTCGCCGACGCCGACGGCAGCTTCGACCCCGCGACAGACCCTGTGCTCGGTTGGTGGCGCACCACGATTGGCGAGGCTGGGCAGGAGCGTCTCTCGGTGCTCTGGCCGCAGGAAGCCACGGATGCCCGTGCCCTGCGCACCGTCCGCTTCCTCAACGACAACATGGCGACAAACGGCTGTTGCGCCGGTGCCGTCTGGACGCGCCTCGACACCAATTTCTGCAGAGTCGAGCGCGAGATACACGAGCTTTATTACGCGCCGGACAGCGCGACTTTGTGGTTCCTCGAACGCGCCGACGCCGACGCTGCCACTGCTGTTTTCAAAAAAATCACTGATGCTCTTGCTGCTGGTGTCACCCCAGAGTCTCTTGCCGCCAAGGGTCTCGCCCGCAACCCCGCAAAGTTCCGCCGCATGGAATAGCCCCCGCACGTTTTCGTGAGCACCAACATCTCTGCGGGGGCGCTGCCTTTTTTTTGGAGTGCGGTGGCAGAGGGTGCGAAGTGATAACGTAGCACCCGCCGACACCGCTTTCACCGCAGCAGGAAGCCACCGACAACCCAATACCGTTCAGGTAGTGCCCAAAATACGAAGGGCATTTCTGAAACCGTGCGTGGCTTGGAGCGCTGAAGGCGCGGCTTCATAATAGCCTATGGCGAAGCCATAGGATACAGGGCGGCGGCTCTCAGCGGGCTGTAAGCCCGCCTCAACCTTTGCTCCGAATGCCACCCCACCCTCGCGCCACCGCCGCCTACCTCCAGTGCGTTGAGGTGGGCTTACAGCCCACAGAGACAGGGCGAGACCGATACCTATGGCAAACGCCATAGGCTATTATGAAGCCGCGCCTTCAGCGCTACGATGCACCCTCCGTTTCAAAGGCACTTCTCGTATTTTCATGCTACCATCTGCCTTTTTTTTGGAGAGCGGTGGCAGAGGGTGCGATGTGATAACGCAGAACCCGCCGACACCGCTTTCACCGCAGCAGGAAGCCACCGACAACCCAATACCGTTCAGGTAGTGCCCAAAATACGAAGGGCATTTCTGAAACCGTGCGTGGCTTGGAGCGCTGAGGGCGCGGCTTCATAATAGCCTATGGCGTAGCCATAGGA
>JAITPT010000222.1 GCA_031289285.1 Puniceicoccales bacterium | reverse complement strand
CCCCCCCGGCCGCGTCCGGTGGGGCCCCAACCGGTTACGGCCCCAAGCGGTTGCGTCCCTCCGGCACGCGGGCGTGGGGGTGGCATTTTCACGGGACTAAAGTCCCGTGCTACCGACATTTCGTCCCTACGGGACGGAAGATGCACCAACCCCAAATTTATTTTTAGGAGTGCCCCTAACTTGCTTTCAAAAGGGTTCCTCGCTGTTTTGAGTGGACACGAGTATTGGCAATAGCAAAATCTTTAGTCTGGTTAATTATTCGGAGGGCGGCGGGAGGAAGCAGGGGAGGAAAGTCGGCATCCGCATCTCAAATACGCTATAAATCACGCACTTACAACGCGGACAATATTTTGCCCATTTATTGTTTGCGAATTAAAAGGCAGCCATTTTATTACTTGACTTCGCTGCGGTTCGTGCAGTTTTCTCTTGCAGTGACTACCACGTGCCATCCACAAGATTGCAACGAAATACACACCTGCAACAAAGCCCCGCATGAGGCGTCAGCAGCGGTGTCTGGCAAAATCTTTAGTCTGGTTAATTATTCGGTGGGCACCCTGCGGGGCTTTGTTGCCGGGGCGGGGCCGACCGGAGGTTTCGCTGCGCTACACCTCCGGTTATGCACAACCCGCCCCCCCCCCCCCCCCTGCGGGGCTGGATGCGTGCGTGGCTGGATGCGTCCGAGCTTCCACACCGAGAGTAGCGAGGAACCAGCTTTTTTGCGGGGATGAAAAAAATGCTTGCGGAAATGGACGGGGGCGGCAGTGTTGGGTGCCGATGTCAGGCCCCGTGCAATAACTCGCCGACAAATTCCGCCAGGACCGGAAGGTAGCAACGGCAGTCAGGATGGTTGTGTGCCGCGGGTGCCCTGATGTCTTTGGATTAGTTTGTTTTCATCACACAAAGCCCCGTCGGAATGGTTCCGGCGGGGCTTTGCTTTTTGCGAGTTGCAGGCGAAGCCAGAGCAGACTTGTCAGCCCGCAAGGCAGCGCAGACTTGGCTCGGCGGGTAAGTTCACCACGCTCGCGCCCAGAGGACTTTTAGGTAACGGCTGCCCGGGTAGTTGGAGAGAGCGGGGTGGTCGGCACCGGCACCGGTGCGGTCGAAGATTTGCAGGCGTCGCCCGTAACGATGCGCGGCTTTTACGACAAGCTCCTCAAACTCCTCGGCAGTCAGCAGCCCAGAGCACGAGCACGTGACAAACAAGCCGCCGGGCGCAGTGAGGAGCAGGCCAAGCACGTTGAGGTCGTTGTATTTTTTCAGGCCAGTCTCGAAGGCGTCGCGCCCGTCAATGAACTTCGGTGGGTCGAGCAACACGGCGTCCCAAGTCGAGCCGTTGCGCAACATTTGACGCATGTAAGAGAAGCCGTCGGCGTGAATGAAGTTGGCGCGGCATTGGTTGAGGTTGGCGTTGGCACGGGCTTGGGCGACGGCTTTTTCGTCGAGGTCAACTCCGGTGACTTCCGCCGCGCCGCCGAGTTTTGCGGCAATGGAAAACCCGCCTGTGTAGCAACAGACGTCGAGCAGGCGACGTCCTTGCGCGAGCGCGGCGAGTTTGCGGCGGTTGTCGCGTTGGTCGCAGAAGAAGCCGGTCTTGTGCCCTTGCGCGAAGTCCACCGTGTAGCGGACGCCGTTCTCGCGGATTTTGACAGAGGCGCGGTCGGGCGTGGCGGGGGCGAGGCGTTTGTCAATCCCTTCGACGCGGGCGATGGCGTCGTCCACTTGGACGATGCTGTTGCGTGTGCCGAGGGCGTTGTGGAGCACGGGCAGCCATGTGGTCAGGCGTTGGAAGGCGGCGAGGCTGGTGACCTCCGCGCTGAGCGTGTCGGCGTAGCGGTCAACGACGAGGCCGCCGAGTGCGTCGGCGTCGGCGTGGACGACGCGGTAGGCGTCGGTGGAGTCGTCGAGGCGCAGCCAGTCTTTGCGAAATGCGGCGGCGCGGCGGAGTGCTTCTGTGCAAAAGTCTTCGCCTACGAAGTCGGCGCCGTGTTTGAAAACGCGCAGGGCGACCTTTGCGGCGAGGTTGCAAAATCCGGTTCCGAAGGGGCGTCCGTCTCGGTCAAAGACGCGGGTGATTGCGCCGCCGGGGATTGGCGAGGAGTGTTCGCCAATCATGTTTCTGTAAATGTGCGGGTGGTGGGTGTGGTATTTGAGTTGCGCCCAGGGGGCGGCGCGTTGGGCGGGCGGCACGGGCAGCGGCAGCGGGGCGCGGAGGGAATCGGCGGTGTTGGCGGCAGCGGTGGTGGCGTTAGCGGTGGTGTTGGTGTTGGCGTTCGCGACGGCGTTTGCGGCGGCGGGTGTGTCCATGTCTGCGTGTGTGTTTTTTTTCGGGGTGGGCGGGAAGGCCGGCGGCGGGTTGGCCGGCGTTCACGCGACGCCGCGTTTTGTGGAGGCGAAAAAGTCGGCGAGGACGCGGCCTTCTTCGCTGTCAATGAGGTCGGGGGTCGCGCACAATTTTTCCAGTGCTTGTGTGCGGTTGAGGCCGTCGCGGTAGAAGAGGCGGTGGATGCGCCCGATGCGCATGATTTGTTCGTGCGTGAATTTGCCGCGCTCGAGACCGACTTTGTTGACGGCGCGGACGACGGCGGGGACGCCTTCTGTGACCATGTAGGGGGGGATGTCTTTTGTGTTGCGCGACATCCCGCCGACCATCGCGTATTGACCGACGCGGCAAAATTGGTGGATGCCGCAGCCCCAAGAGATGACGGCGTGGTTGGCGACGCTGACGTGCCCGGCGAGGGCGTTTTGGCCGCTCATCACGATGTCGTCGCCGAGCACGCAGTCGTGCGCGATGTGCGAGTAGGCGAGGAGGTGGTTGCGGTTGCCGATGCGGGTGAAGTCGCCGTCGTTGGTGGCGGGGTGGACGGTGACGTATTCGCGGAACTCGTTGTCGTCGCCGATGAGTAGGCCGGTGTGCCCGCCGCTGTATTTGAGGTCGTGAGTTTTGCCGCCGATGAGGGCGTAGGGGTAGATGTTGTTGCCGCGCCCCATGACAACGTAGCCTTCGACGGTGGCGTGGTGGCGCACGACGCAGTTTTCGCCGAGGCTCACTTCCGCGCCGATGTAGGCGTAGGCGCCGACGGTGGCGGAGTCGGCGAGCTGCGCGCCGTCCTCGATAATGGCCGTGGGATGGATGTTTGCCATGTTGGTTGAGTGGTGGTGGTGAAAAAAAAGGGCAGGTGCGCGGCGGCGGGTTGTGAGTTTAGGCACCGGTGCCGTTGTCGTCTATGACGCCAAACATGATTTCGGCAGAGGAGACAAGCTCGCCGCCGACCTTACATTCGCATTCGGCGACGCCGATTTTCACGCCCCGCGTTTTGACGAGTTTGGCGTGGATGACGACTTGGTCGCCCGGCGTGACGGCTTTGCGAAACTTCACTTTGTCGGCACTCATGAAGTAGCAGACTTTGTTCTCATGCGTGGTGAGGCGCAGCATGAGGAGGCCGGCGGCTTGCGACATGGACTCGAGTTGGAGGACGCCGGGCATGACGGGGTTGCCAGGGAAGTGGCCTTGGAAAAAGGGTTCGTTGATGGTGACGTTCTTGATGGCGTAGAGTTCGTTTTCGCTGACGATTTCAGTCACGCGGTCAATGAGCACAAATGGGTAGCGGTGGGGGATGAGGTTGAGGATTTGCCGGATGTCTATGGCGTTGGTGAGCGGGCCGACGACGGGGCGGATGATTTCGCCAGCGGGGACTTTTTTCTTTTTGGCAGCGGCGGGGTCAGCGGTCTCTTTCCATTGCTCGCGGATGGCGGCGGAGAGTTTGGCGTTGAGCGCGTGGCCGGTGCGGACGGCGATGATGTGCGCTTTGATAGGGATGCCCACGAGGGAGATGTCGCCGATGATGTCCAAAATCTTGTGCCGGACGAACTCGTCTTTGAAGCGGAGTGGCTCTTTGGAGACGATTTTATCGCCCTTGATAACGATGGCGGAGTCGAGCGAGCCGCCCTGTATGAGGCCTTTTTTGAGAAGTTCCTCGATGTCCTCGTAAATGGTGAAAGTGCGGGCGGCGGCGATTTGGGCGACATAGACTTCGGGGTCTATATCAACGGTGAGATGCTGGGTGTGGATGCCGCGGTCGTCGGCGGAGGTGCATGTGATACGCAGGCCGTCGTGCGGGAGGGCGATGACGGAGCGGTTGCCGTCGGTGATGGTGACGGGTTTTTGAAGGGCGAAAAACGGGCGGGCTTTTTCCTGCTCAACAGGGGTGGCTTGGAGGATGAGGTTGACAAACGGGCGTGCGGAACCGTCCACGATGGGCGGCTCAGAAGCGTTCATCTCGACGATGGCGTTGTCCACGCCCATGCCGTTGAAAGCGGAGAGGACGTGCTCGATGGTGTGGAGTTTGACGTGTTCGGAGGCGACAGTGGTGTTACGCACGAGGTCGGTAACCATATCCACGGTGGGGCGGACTTCGGGTTTCCCGACGAGGTCTGCGCGGCGGAAAACGATCCCCGTGTCTTCGGGTGCGGGCTTGACTGTGAGAGTGACCTCTTGGCCAGTATGGAGCGATTTGCCCTTGATGGAGGCTTCGCCCAGAAGGGTGCGTTGCTTCATAGTTGTCAGGGTGGTGTAAGGAAAACGGGCGAAAAAGAAAAGAAGAAAGCAGCAGGCGGCAAGCGGGTGTGTGTGGCAGGCGGCAGGCGGGTGTAAGCGGCAGGCGGGTGGGTGTGGCGGTAGGTGGCGGCAGGTGGGTGTGGCGGCAGGCGGGTGTGGCAAACAACAACGAAGAAGTGGCTGACGTTTTGAGGGCGGATGGTTTTTCGGGTGTTGTGCGTGTGCTCATTCGTTCCCTGCGGGGAGCATCAGGCATGTCAAATAGCTTATTTAGCCTGGTAAATTATTCTTGGGGGCGTGGCGGGTATGGCGGAAAAACAGCAAAGAAGTGGCTGACGTTTTAGTGGATGGTTTTTCGGGTATGTGCGCGTGCTCATTCGTTCTCTGCTGGGAACATCAGGCATGTCAAATGGCTTATTTAGCCTGGTAAATTATTCTTGGGGGCGTGGCGGGTATGGCGGAAAAGCGGTAAAGAAGTGGCTGCGGTTTTTGACGGATGGTTTTTCGGGTGTGCGTGCTCATTCGTTCTCTGCGGGGAGCATCAGGCATGTCAAATAGCTTATTTAGCCTGGTAAATTATTCTTGGGGGCGTGGCGGGTATGGCGGAAAAGCGGTAAAGAAGTGGCTGATGTTTTAGTGGATGGTTTTTCGGGTATGTGCGTGTGCTCATTCGTTCTCTGTCGGGAGCATCAGGTATGTCAAATGGATTATTTAGCCTGGTAAATTATTCTTGGACTTTCCGACAGAATAACAGAGGTTCCTCGCTGTTTTTAGGATTATCGGGGTCTCTTGTTTTTTAGCACTGCAAGGGCGAGATGTGCATAACAGGGGGTGTAGCGCAGCGGAACCCCCGGAAAAGCCACCTCTCACACAAAGCCCTGTAAGAGCGAGATTATCGGGGACCCCAGTGACCCAATGGCAAAATCTTAAGTCTGGTTAATTATTCGGAGAGAGGAGCAGGGAGGGCGGCGGGGGCGAGGGGGGGGAGCAGGAGAGGGAAGCAGTCATCTGCGTCTCAAATGCACGACAAATAATCCTAAGAACGGCAGTTCAGCGGGATGGGTTTGCGCAAGATTTTGAGACGGCTGTGGTTTGCGCTTTCCCGACGCGCACCTTGCGGTGCGTGGAGCGGAAAGCGCAAGCCACAGACGGCCAAAAAATTGCGCAAAACCGCCCGCATTAACTGCCGTTTTTAGGATAATGCTCTTACAACATGGCGAATATATGGCCAATTTATCGCGCTCGAATAAAAAGGCAGCCATTTTTTTACTTGACTTCGATGCGGGTCGTGCGCATTTTTCTTACGGTGCCAACCACAAAATTGTAGCGGGACGCACAACGGAACACCATCACCAAGGTCTGGCACCCCGATAATCTCGCCCCTGCGAGGCTTTGTTGCAGGGGTAGGCCTGACCGGAGGTTTCGCTGCGCTACACCTCCGGTTATCCTAAGAACGGCAGTTCAGCGGGAAGGGTTTGCGCAAGATTTTGAGGTGGATGCGCTTTGCGCTTTCCCGACGCACACCTTGCGGTGCGTGGAGCGGAAAGAGCAAGCCGCAGACGGCCAAAAGATTGTGCAAAACCGCCCGCATTAACTGCCGTTTTTAGGGTAAGGTCGTGGATTTCGTTTGTCGAGTATGCTCGATGAAAATCGTGAAGCGCAAGGTTTTGTCGAGTATGGGCGAGGGTTTTTGCCACTGGCATGCCAGCGTCTGGCCGGCTCGTAAAAAAGGGCTGACTCTCACTTGCTTTCAAAAAGTCACTAAATTAGGTTCCTCGTTATTGAGTGGCGAAGCCACCGTCAGCCTTGAGGGGCGGCAGCATTTAGCCGTGGGTGACGGAGCGTAGCGAGGGAAGCCACGGAACCCGCCCGCCCTCAACAAAGCCCCGAAGGGACGACAGCAGCGGTGCCTCGCGGAGGGCGGCGGAGGCGAAGGAGGAGGCGG
>JAITPT010000037.1 GCA_031289285.1 Puniceicoccales bacterium | reverse complement strand
TTTCTTTTTCGGTATCCCCGAAAAGTTTCTCCCCATTTACCACTCTCGAAATGCAGTGGTAGGCGGCGAGTGTTTGTTTGTATTTTAGACGTCTGGTTCTGGCCATGCGTGCGAAGATGCCCCCGCTCCTATCTGCTGTCAATCCTCAATCGGGGTCTGTCCCCGAAAAAAGAAAAGTGTTTCCGAAACAAACAAATTGGGGTCTGTCCCCAAAAGAAAGAGGGGGGCAGCAAGAAGCCCGGAGCGGCACTCGCATCCGCTCCGGGCTGGGTTTTGTCAAGGCACCGCTTGCTCCGGTGCCAATTCTCTCATTCTATCTCTCATTCTGTCCTACCCAACCTTAACCAGCATACCCCTCCTCACCGTGTTCGCTGGTGTCGAGACCTTGGGTCTCAACATCCGCCGTCGGGCGAAGTCCGATGGTATACTTGATAAGGAATGCTATGATGACCGTGGCAACAACACTCCAAACTACCACTATGCCAACACTTTCAAGTTGTTTGATAAGAAGCTCAATCCCGCCCTTCTTTTCATTGATAGCCTCTACCGCGAGAAGCCCCGTCAAGATGGTGCCGACCGTGCCACCGACGGCATGAACACCAAAGGTGTCAAGAGCATCATCGTAACCGAGCCATGCTTTGAGTTTCACGCAGGCGAAATAGGGGATGACACCCGCCGCGACACCGCAAATGACCGCGCCCGTGGCGTCCACAAAGCCCGCAGCAGGCGTGATAACCACCAGCCCCGCAACGATGCCAGAGCAAAAACCGAGCACCGAGGGTTGCCGCTTAATGGCGTATTCGAGTGCCGCCCATGTGAACCCGCCGATAGCCGCCGCCAGTGTTGTCGTGAGAAACGCACTGCCTGCGAGACCGTTCGCCGCACCTGCGCTGCCCGCATTGAAGCCATACCAGCCAATCCACAAAATCGCCGTGCCAATCATGCAAAGCACCATGCTGTGCGGTGCCATTTTCTCTTTCCGAAAACCAAGACGCGGCCCGAGGATGATTGCCAGCACGAGCGCCGAGTAGCCCGATGACATGTGCACGACCAGTCCGCCCGCAAAGTCAATCGCGCCGATGTCTTTGCCGATAAGACCGCCGCCCCAAACCATGTGCGCAAACGGGTAATAAACCAGCAAGCTCCACAACGCCACAAACGCGATGACGGCGGCAAACTTCATGCGCTCGGCGATGGCACCGATGATGAGCGCGGGCGTGATGACCGCAAAAGTGTATTGGAACATCACCCAAACATTTTCGGGAACTCCCGGCAGTGTGCTCGGCTTGAACCCGTCAGCCCCGCCGACTCCTTTCAAAAATATCTTGGAAAAATCGCCTATGAATTTTCCCTCGCCCCCAAACGTCAAACTAAACCCGACGGCCCACCACAAAATAGCGGCGATGCCGGCGATGCCCATACATTGCGCAAGCACCGAGAGAACATTTTTCCTGCGGACGAGGCCGCCGTAAAAAAGTGCCAGCCCGGGCAGCGTCATAAAGAGCACAAGCGCCGTGCTGGTGAGCATCCACGCGGTATTGCCAGAGTTGGTGACGTCGCCGAGCGGCCCCGCCTCTGTCTTGAAATCCGCAGCGGCGGAGGGCACATTCTCGCCCTTGGCAAACGCCTCCAAATCCGCGATACGCGCCGCAAGGTCTTTTTCATCGAAAGCCTTTTTCGGCGGTGCCTCTTTTTTAACCTCAGTGGGTGCGGCGGCGGGTGTAGTCGCCGGGGCCGAGGCCGGAGGCGGAGTTGCTGTGGTTGTGGCACCCGCCGGTTCGTCGGCATAAATGGTCGGCAACGTTGCCGAACAGGCTACACCGAGGAGCAGCACGGAGAGTGTTTTCGTGAGTGAATGAAGTTTCATGACCCCCTCCACGTAGCAGGAACCGTGCCAGACACCCCCTCTTCAAAACGCCCCGCCAAACGCCTCGCCTGCGCAACTCCTCGCGTCCCGTGCGGTCACACCTTCTCCTTATGACATCCCGCCGCACATTCCTCCGCGCTGCCGCCTCTGCCGCTGCGCTACTTGGCCTCAGTTCGCGGAGCGCGCCTGCGCTCACCCGCGACGCCGCCACCAACACGCCACGCAAAAACGCCCGCAACGTCATCTTCATGGTGGCCGACGGCATGAACACCGCCTCGCTCTGTGCGGCGCGGCATTACCAGAAGCGCATCCTCGGGCGCGACAACACCTGGCTCTCGCTCTACACCGAGCGCCCCGCCGTCCGCTGCGCGATGGAGACCTCCTCGGCCAGCGGGATTGTCACCGACTCCTCCGCTGCCTCGAGCAGCTGGGGCTGCGGGCAGCGCATCAACAACGGCACGCTCAACATCCACCCCGAAGACGGGCGCAAGCTCGCCACGCTCTTTGCCAAAGTCCGCCCCCAAGGCTTCCTCACCGCCCTCGTCACCACCGCCACTGCCACACACGCCACGCCTGCGGGCTTTGTCGCCCAGACGCCCCTGCGCAACGACGAGGCCGGCATCGCTCGCCAATACTTTGACAACCGCGTGGACATCGTGCTCGGCGGCGGTCAAAAGTTTTTCAACACCAAACTACGCGACGCCTTCAAGGCTGCTGGCTACGCGCTCGCGCTCGACCGTGCCGCCCTCCTCGCCGCCCCGCAACCCGCCGCGCCCCTGCTCGGCCTGTTCGCCAACGCCCACCTGCCCTTCACCATTGACCGCGACAACAGCGACGCCCTCAAACAAGCCGTGCCGACGCTCGCCGAAATGGCCACCGCCGCGCTGACGCGCCTCGACGCCCTCGTCGCCAAACGCGGCGCACCCGGCTTTGTCCTCCAAATCGAAGCCGCCCGTGTTGACCACGCCGGCCACGCCAACGACGCCGCCACGCTCATCCACGACCTCCTCGCCTTCGACGAAACCATCGCCGCCGTCTTGCGCTACGTTGACACGCACCCCGACACCCTGCTCGTCGTCACCACCGACCACGGCTGCGGCGGCCTGAACACGAACGGCATCGGCGGCAACTACGAAAAATCCAGCCAAGCCTTTGACCGCCTCGCTGGTTTCAAAGCCTCTTACTCGGAGCTAACGACCGGCGCACGCAAAGTGAAAAGTGCCGACCTCGGCGACTACCTCCTCAAACACACGGGGCTAAAACTCACCGGCGACGCGCTGCGCGGGACGGCCTACGCGCTGAACGCCGTGCGAAACTATTCCGCCGACACGATGAAGGGCGAGCAAGCCGCGCTCGCCAAAAAAGGTCTGGGGCGGCTGCAAGACATCTTGGGCACGAAAACTGGCGTCGGCTGGACGAGTGGCCAACACACGGGCGACCTCGTCGAGCTGGCGGCACTCGGCAACGGCGCGTCGCGCTTCACGCCGTTTCTGCGCAACGACCAAGTCCACAACCTCCTCCTGCAAGCCCTCGGCCTGCCAACCGCCTGACGCACGGCGCGGCTCAACGCGCAAACTTGGCGGCGACCTCGACGGCGGCGGGGTTCTCAAGTTTCACGATGCGCTGGTTGACATCGGCGAGGGTGACGACGCGCGGCTTATGCGCGGCGGCCTCCTGCTCGTCGAACCAGCCGAACGTCATTATCACCACGAGGTCGCCGATTTTGCCGAGGCAAGCGACCGCGCCGTTGAGCGAGAACCGCCGCGAACCCGCAGGTGCCGGGATGGCGTAGGTCTCGAAACGGTTGCCGTTGGAAATGTTGCCCACGAGAATTTTTTCATTGGGCAAGATCCCCGTGAGACGCATGAGTTCCTCGTCAATCTCCATGCTACCCTCGTAGTGCAGCTTGGCGTCGGTGACTTCGGCGCGAAGGATTTTTGAGCGCAAAAGGTTAATTTGCATGAAAGTTTTTTTGGTTAATAAACGACAGGGAGTAAGCGGCGCGGGCGCAGGCACGTCAATAACGCAGCAGCGTATGGCTGATGTGCCCACGGCTCAAACAGGCGAAGTCGGTGGCGTCGCCGCCGCCAACCTTCGGCTCACCCTTCACCCACTTGAAACGAAAAACACCGGGCGCGACCTCGCTGTAAAGTTTGCCAAGATGAACCGCCGCCGGCGCAGTCTCCTCGTCGGGCGTGTCCGGCAGGCACAGGTAGGGAAAGTTGATGTTGCGCACCGTGACGCCCGACAGCGGTTTGCCCGCATACGCCGACGTGAACCGCGCCGCCCGCGCCGCCGCATAGTGCAGACTCTCGCGTGCGAGACCAGCGACCTCGCCGTGGTTGCGCTGCGCACGCAGGTATTCCTCGTCGGGCAATTCGAGCGAAAACGCCAACGCCGCCAACCCCCACGCCGCACCCTCGACCGCGCCCGCAAGCGTGCCAGAACTGAGGCTCAGCGGCATCGTAATGTTGTAGCCGATGTTGATGCCGGAAATGACAGCGGTAGGACGCTCGCCCGCCGCCAGCAGATTGCCCAGCGCGATGTTGACACAATCCGACGGCGTGCCGTCCACCGCCCACGCCGCCTCCGCGCCCCAAAGGTTTCCGCGCGCCTCGACCGCCACGTCGCGCAGCCGACTAAAAGCGCGACCGACCCAGCTCTGTTCGCGCAACGGCGCAGCGATGACGACGCGGAAGTCCGGCGTGTGTGCCTCGACAAGTTCCCGCAGGAAAAACGAGTCAATGCCGTCGTCGTTGGTGGCAAGAATAAGTGGTTTCATAGCGACGTGAGGGGAAGGTCAATCGGTGCCGCCGTTTTTGGGAAACATCATCTTGACAGGCATGAGCGACATCTTGTCGGGAAGGTTAAATTGCTTGCCGTTTTTCTCGGCGAGAATGTTGAGCAAGCCCTGCAACCACGGCTTCGAGGCCGTCGCCTCCGCATAGTGCAAGCGAAACACGCCGTCTTGCGCAGACCAGCAGATACCCGAAAAAGCGATTTCGGAGGAATCCGAATCGCCATTGAGCCGCACCGTGGCGCGAACCGAATCGTAGCCGAGGTCAAGATTTTCGACGGTGCCGATTTCGCGGTAGCGGTTGTTGAGATGTTTGGCGAGCTGGTCGCTGATAAAACTCATAAGCCGACACCCTGAACAGGAACCACGTTTGCAACAAGGGGAAACTTGACGCCGCCACGCCGCCGCGCATTCTGCCCCGCCCCATGCCAAACAAACAAGACGACGAACAGGGTAACAAACAAAGCGACAAACAAGCCGAGAAGCAAGGCGGCGAACAACGTGACGAACAAGGCGGCGAACAGGGCGGCGAACAGGGCGAGGTTCTCCAAATTTTCCGTGAAACGGGTGCGCTGTTGTCGGGGCATTTCGTCCTGCGTAGCGGTTTGCGCAGCGGGCATTTTTTCCAATGTGCGCAGGTTTGCCAGCACCTCGCCAAAGTCACGCGCCTCGTCGAATTGCTCTTGCCCAAGCTCGCGGCGGCGGGCGTCGCGCCCGGCACGACCGTGCTTGCGCCTGCGATGGGTGGCCTCGTTTTGGGGCAAGAAGTGGCGCGTCAAATGGGCGGGCGATTTATCTTTGCCGAAAAGGAAAACGACAAGCTCGTCTTACGCCGCAACTTCAAAATCGCTGTTGGCGAGCCGGTGCTTATTGTCGAGGACGTAGTAACGCGTGGGGGTCGAGTGCTCGAATGTCTCGCCATTGTGCGCCAACACCGTGGTGTGCCTGCCGCCGTCGCCGCGCTGGTTGACCGCTCCGCTGGCAACGCAAAATTTACCGATGTCGTTGACCGCTCTGTCGGCAACGCGCAATCTGCCGATGCGCAGTCTAACGATGCGCCATCTGCCGATGCGCAATCCACCAATACGCAATCCACCAATACGCCATCTATCGCTGTCCCCTTTGTCCCTCTCTTGGAGTTAAGTTTCCCCACCTATCCCCCCGACGCCCTCCCCCCCGAGCTTGCCTCCCTCCCCGCTGTAAAACCCGGAAGTTAAGACAGTGCGTGAGGGGTGAGTGCGATGATGCCGCGACCCGTGTATGCTCAAGCTACTTTGAAGTCAAGCGAAAAAAATGGCTGCCTTTTTATTCAAGTGCCTAATCGCCGAGTTGATGAATAGGGATAGTGACTGTGTGTGCTCCGCTATAATTCTGCTGTGTGCGAACTGAGAGTCTAACGACTCAAGCTATTTTGAGGTCAAGTAAAAAAATGGCTGCCTTTTTTTATTCACATATGGCAAATGGCAAAATGTCTGCTGCGTCGTAAGTTCATGACTTTCTGCATGTTCGTAAAGCGAATCCGAACTCCCTCCGAAAAATTGCCAGAATAATTAACCAGACTAAATACTTTTACCGAGGATGGAGGGGGGGGGGGATTGTCACGGAACTAAAATCCCGTGTTCCCAAGAAGTTGTCCTTACAAGTTCGGGTGTTTCCCGAGCCACCCATATCCTCGCGTCCTATTCAAAACAGCGAGTATCCTCTTTTTTTTGAGTGCGGAAAGTAATACCATTTATCAGTAGAGATTGTATTAGGATAAAAAATCTATTGCCTGCGTGAACACTTGAGGATAGACACGGTTCTTCATGCGAATTGCCTTTTCACGACGAAATAGATACACTTGTTCCTTCTTGTGTGTCGCCATGCAATCTTTTTTTGCGATAGCGGAACCTGCCAGTTACAAGACAGTTATGGCAGATGAATTTGTCCGAAGTCATATCCTTACTCAGTATTTCCCAGTGGAAAATGGAGTGACAGGGGCGCATCACAATTTGCATAGCTCGCTTGCAGGTGGCGATATTTCCCTGTGGAGCGCGAATGCGTGTTTGCGCTACAACTCCGCGTGGATCAAAGAGAAATGCGGCGACTTTTCCGTAGGCGTGAGCATCAACGCTGGCGGCGCGTGGTATGACGCGACCGCTACGCCAGACATCGCAGGAGCACCCGCCGAGCGCGTTTCCGGCCTAACAGGCGCGGGAAACTTCAGCACCACACTTTTGCTGCGCCCGTGGCGACACACAACGCTTTCGCTGATTATGTCGATGGGCGGTGCCTATCTCGAAAACGATTGCCGCCGTCCAGCACCCGTTGTTCCGGCATCCGCTTTATCTGACGGCAGCACACGCAATTGGTTTGCGCTCGCGCTCACCAGCGTGACTGCGGTATCGGTCAGCCAGACAATTCCGCTTGAGGACGGTGTTTGGGACGGGCCGGAGGACACCCCGAACGGACGGTGCCTGCGCCTTTCCTCGCAATATTCAAACATCAATGTCCTCGGCGCATGGGGTGAGAGCAACGACCAACAGCGGTTCGCGAATGCGTTCACTTGGGCGAACCGCGCTGAAATCATTTTCCCGTTTGGCACCTCGGCAGACAGCGGCATCCGAGGCTTTGCCGCGCCGTTTATTGAGCGAACGGATATGTTTGACGACGGCAACCGTAGCCTCTCCCGTGAGCGGCATTTTTATCGCGCAGGTCTGCGCGCCGGACTTTTTAACGAAACGGAGAGTCAGCAAAAAAACGCCAACGGCGCTTGGAGAACTTCCCCGCAATACTGGCTGACTGGTGCCGCCTACTGGGGCAAGGGCTTCGATGGCTGGCAGGCGGGCGTGGAGTTGCGATTTTGATGCGTAAGGCAAATAATAAAAGGCAGCCATTTTTTTATTTGACATCACCCCAAAAAAGACAGCACATCGGTGTCCGCTTGCTCTTCTGACAAAGATTTCTGGAAGTGTGGTGATAGCTCATCCCGCACACGCTACTCCGGAGTTACACCCTTGCGTCTCCGCGGAGAGCGTAGAGGGATTCCCAGTCGGCGGTCGTGTCGTCCGAAAACGGACGAGCTTGGCAGTGGTGGCGTTTGCCAGTGAGAGTGCTGTAACGACGAAGATTTTCCTCAACAAACGATTTGCTGCCTATCACTGCACCTTTCGTGAACATCGAAACATGCGTCAAAAACCGCTCCGAAAGCGAAATCTTGCCGCCCTCCGATTCGACTTGACGCAGCGAGTCCTCCGAAATGCGCGCAGCTTTGCTGTCGCCGTGTTTCGCAAGAACACCTTTGCCAAATAATTTCAGCCGATAGTATTCGAGCATCTCGGCGTCCGTGCGGTTTGTCGCGCCGATGCCGAGCGCGTAGCGCAGGCCCTTCAAGATTTTGCCGCCAGTCGCGACAGCCTCGCCGTAACCGCAGAAGCGGTA
>JAITPT010000307.1 GCA_031289285.1 Puniceicoccales bacterium | reverse complement strand
CAGCCCTCTGGGAAGAACGTCGTTAAAAACTTCCAGTCTTTGTTTATTGAGTGAGTGATGTCCATGCCAACAAAATGCAGCTGTGGGATTTTTGCGCAACATATAATTTAGCGCTTATGGGGGTCGGGGGGGGGAGGCGGGGGAAGGGGAGAAGTAAGTATCCGCCTCTCAACTAAGCGATAAATCATGCACTTACAGCACGGGCAACATTTTGCCCATTTATTGTTTGCGAATTAAAAGGCGAATTAAAAGGCAGCCATTTTATTACTTGACTTCGCTGCGGTTCGGGTTCATGCAACTTTCCCTTGCAGTGCCCACCACGCGGAGGCACTTTTGGGGGATTTATCATCTGCGCTCATCTGCGCTCATCTGCGGATGGAAATCCTCTGCCACTCGTTTCGCTCCTACCCGTTTCGCGCCCTCGCGCTCTCGCGCCTTTGCAGGAGACATTTTCCAATTCTCTGTGCCCGCTGTGGTTTTTTTTCTGTGCTTTCTCCTTTTATTTTTGGGCTGGTGTCGTTGGGGCTTCCCCGCCAACCTGCGCCCAACCACTGAACCTTCCGAGGAATTCATCCATGCCACTAATGCCACCGATACCACTGTTCCCAAAAAAACTTTTCGCCACCGCCGCCGCCACCGCCGCCGTTTTCGCCGCTCCGGCTTTGCTTGTGCCTGCGCTTGTGCCCACGTCCGCGCTTGCCTGCGGGCCGGACTTCCCCAACGCCTACTTGCGCGAAGGCAGCGTGAGTCTGCTCGCCGCGCCAGAGGGATTTTTCGCTGCCGAGGTGGCGCGTCTTGTGCCGCCGCAAGCCGCCATTGACCACGCCCACACCAGTGCAGCTAACGCCGCCAGCACCGCCGCCGCCGCTGCCAAGCGCAAAGGCGAGTTGACCGAGACCGGCGAGCTGCGCCTCGCGCTCGCTAAACTCAACACCCCGCCCGCCCGCATCGAGGCACTCGCGGCGGAATTGGAGGCCGCCCGCAAAGCAATCTCTGCGGAAAAATGGCGCACCGTGAAGTTCTCCGCCGACATGCCCGCCGAGTTTGCGCACTACCTGCGGGGTGCCGCTGCCTACCACGCTGCCAAGCGCATCGAGATTGCCGATGCCGAGCTTGCCAGCGGCGCGTTCACCAGTGCCGTCGCTTACCGCGCCGCCAAGTTCGCCGAGGCGCGTCAACATTGGCGAGCAATTCTCGCGTTGCCCGTCGAGTCGCGCCAACACCGCAGCGTGACTGCCGCCTACATGATTGGCCGCTCGCTGTTGACGGACGCAGTCAGCGAACGGTGGCAGGCTATTCTCGACGAAAAACAAGACGACGCCAAGCCCGACGACCTGCGCGACGCCATCCGCTGGCTGCGCAAAACACGCGAGTTAGCGGAAGCCGGTTTCGCGGATTTGCAGTGCCTCGCTAACGTCAGCTACGGCTGGGAGGCACGCGCTTGGAACCTGCTGGGCGAGGACGCCCGCGCCATCAATCTGTATCTGCAGCAGATGTCGGTCGGCCAAAACGAGGTGCTATCTCTACGCATCGTGGCGGGAGGTGCCCTGAAACGCCTTGAGAGGGGAGACGCCCCGCAAAGTGCCTTGGACGCCGCGACCACCGCGCATTTCGTTGCACTTGCCCAAGACGAACTCGCCCGCCGCGTCATCACCCTCTACCTGCTCGCGCGTTTTCGCGACGGCGAAAACGGTGCCGCAGGTCTCGCCAACCAATCTCGCAACTGGGCTGCGATATTAAACAAAGCTGGCCTACGCGGCGTCGCCGACACCGACAAACTCGCGTGGATAGCGTATCAGGCGGGATTTTTTGAACTCGCCAAAACATGGGTCGCGCTCGCCCCTGCCGACTCCGCGCCGAGCAACTGGATTCGCGCCAAACTCGCCCTGCGCAACGGCGATGCCCTCGCCGCCGAGCGTCTGCTCGCCAACGTGACCACCGCCAAAGACCTCGCAGGTGCCGCCGTCCCCGTCGCGTGGGCTGACTTGGGGCGTGTGCGCATGTCGCTGGGCAAATACACTGCGGCACTGAACGCCTTCATGTCTGGCGGACACTGGGAAGACAGCGCCTACATCGCCGAGCGCGTGTTAACCCTCGACGAGTTGCGGGCGTATATTGAGGGCAACCCGACGTCGCGCAAAATAACGCCCCGCACCGACGGCGAACTGGTTTGGCCTCGTGCCAACCGCAACCTGCGCGACCTCCTTGCCCGCCGTTATGCCCGTGCCAACCGCCCCGCAGACGCCGCCCGCTATTTCTCCGGCAAAACCGCCAAACTCTACGCCGGATACATCGCCGACACCCGCACGGGCTTCGACACCACGCAGCCCGTAGAAAAACGCGCCGAGGCCTTTTTGCGTGCCGCCCGCAACGCCCGCGAAAACGGCGTAGAAATGCTTGCTACCGAACTCGCGCCGGACTTCGCGATTTGGGAAGGTGCCTACAGCCCCAGCGGCGACATCCCGCAAATGCGCGAACGCCTACGCCTCGAAGGCGGTGTCGTCGCGCCGACCGAAGACGAACGCGAGCGCATAAAACGCGCAACTGTCCCTGAATCGCGTTTCCACTACCGCTACCGCGCCGCCGATTTGGCGTGGTGGGCGGCGTCGCTAATGCCCAACGATTTGGAGGCGACCGCCCAAGTGCTCCACGAAGCAGGCAGCTGGCTAAAAGCCCGCGACCCACACGCCGCCGAACGTTTTTATCACGCACTAACAATCCGTTGCGCCAACACCCCCATTGGCAAAGCTGTCACCGCCAAAAAATGGTTTCTCGAAGAAAAGAAGAAGAGTGAAGAGGCGGAACCAAAACCTGCGCCGCAAGAAACACCGGATGAGGCCGACGCGGACGGCGGCGAAGGGTAGGTGCGCGTGCGAGCGGGAGGGGGAGTGGATTTAAACCACAAAGGGCACAAAGGTTCCTCGCTGTTTTGAGTGGGAGTGCTGGTGCCGCAGCCACGCACTATAAATCCTGCTGTGTGCGAAACAAAGGTCTAACGAACACAAGTTATCTTGAAGTCAAGCGAAAAAAACGGCTGCCTTTTTATTCAAGTGCGGCAAATGACCAAAATGCCTGCTGCGTTGTAAGTGCATGATTTTCCACGTGTTCGCGAAGCAAATCCGGATTCCCTCCGAAAAGTTGCCAGAATAATTAACCAGACTAATTCCTTCCCAATTCCTCCCTCCTGTTTTGAGAGTGCTGGTGCCGCAGCCACGCACTATAAATCCTGCTGTGTGCGAAACAAAAGTCTAACGAACACAAGTTATCTTGAAGTCAAGCGAAAAAATGGCTGCCTTTTTATTCAAGTGCGGCAAATGACCAAAATGTCTGCTGCGTTGTAAGTGCATGATTTTCCACGTGTTCGCGAAGCAAATCCAGATTCCCTCCGAAAAGTTGCCAGAATAATTAACCAGACTAAAGATTTTGCCATTGGGTCGTCGGGACATCCGATAATCTCGCCCTTGCAGGGCTAAAAAACAAGAGACCCCGATAAGGAGCATCAGCAATTGCCAATACTCGCGTCCCTCTCAAAACAGCGAGGAACCTCTTTTTTGTATCTGCTGAATGCCTACGCGAAGGTGCGCGACGGCGGGCGGGGCGCGGATTTTTGCGTTCGCGTTTCGTGGGCGGCGGTTTATCTGTCCGGCGCATGTCCAGTGCTCAGAATGTGAACGTCCCGCTACTCGACCTCGCACCGCAAAACGGCGAGATTGACGCCGAACTTACCGAAGCCTTCCGCCGTGTGCTCCACTCGTGCCGCTACATCATGGGGCCGGAGGTCGAGGCGTTTGAACGCGATACCGCCGCGCTTTGCCAGACGCGCCACGGCATCGGCGTCTCCAGCGGCACCGACGCCATTTTGCTCGCGTTGATGGCACTGGGCGTCGGCCCGGGCGATGAGGTCATCGTCCCCGCCTTCACTTTTTTTGCCACTGCTGGCTGCGTCGCCCGCGTGGGTGCCACTCCGGTTTGGGCGGATGTCTGCCCACACAGTTTCAACATTGACCTCGCCGACGCCGCCAAAAAAACCGGCCCGCGCACCAAGGCGATTATCCCCGTCCACCTCTTCGGGCAGTCGGCGGATATGGACGCCGTGCTCGCGTTTGCGAGCGAACGTGGGCTGCGCGTCATAGAGGATTGCGCCCAATCGCTCGGCGCGAAATGGCACGGGCGTCCCGTCGGGAGTTTCGGCGACCTCGGCGCATACAGTTTTTTCCCCAGCAAAAATCTTGGTGGTTTCGGCGACTCGGGTTTGCTCACCGCCAACGACGACGCACTCGCCGAACGCGCCCGCATCCTGCGCGTCCACGGCATGGAGCCGAAATACTACCACAAGTTTGTCGGCGGCAACTTCCGCATGGACCCGCTTCAGGCGGCGCTTCTCGCCGTGAAACTTCCGCGTCTCGCGGGCTACAACAGCCGCCGCGCCGCCCACGCCGCCGCTTACCACGCCGCTCTCGGCGCGTTGCCCGGCGTGGCGTCCAACACGCCCGACGCGCCCGCCGACGCGCTCTTGCTCTTGCCCGTGGACTTCTCCGGCGAGGGCATCTGGAACCAGTTCACGCTGCGCGTCTCCGGCGGTGCCGCTCGCCGCGACTCGCTCCGCGCACACCTCGCCGCTCGCAGCATCGGCAGCGACATCTACTACCCGCTCTCGCTCGACCAGCAGGAGTGTTTCCGAGGCATCGGGCGCGGCGGCGAGACAATCCGCGTCGCTGGCCGGCTTGGCGGCGAAGTGCTCAGCATTCCCGTTTATCCCGACCTCTCCGCCGAGCAACACGCAGCAGTTGTCGCCGCCATCCGCGAGTGGCTTGAACTGCAAACCGCCTGAAACTTTTTCCGTTTTCGCGTAAAAAACTTTTCGCTCAGCCCGCCCTTATGAAGTCAGTAAAACGCAGCACAGCCCGCGCCACCGCCCGCGCCACGCCGAGTGCCACGTCGCGCACCACGGGCGTTTCGCCAGAAGTGGAGCAGCCCGCCGTCGGGGCCGCCGATGTGGCTGGTGCCTTGGCGGAGCGTGTGCGCGAGCTTGAAATCAAAGTGATGTTTCTGGAGCGTCAAGTGGGCGGGCAAGACCGCGCCATGCTGGAGCAATACCGCGAGACGGAGCGTTTGCGCACCGATGTGAAACGCCTCACCGCCGCGTTCGACGCACAAAACGACGGGCAGGGCAACGCCGACCGTCTCTGGGAAAACGAGCGACCGCCCCACTATTGAGGGCTGTCCGCTCGGGCGCGGTCTTTGGGCGGTGCGCCGATAAACGGTAGCCAAGGCGCGGCTTCTTCCTCGCCGGCAAAAGCGGTGAGAAAGGCGCGCCACTTCGGTCTCGCGGGAAGTTTGCGCAGCACCATGCCCGCCAAGTTTGGCAGACGGTTTGCTTTCTTGGCGTTGCAGCGCGAGCAAGCGGTCACGATGTTTTCCCAATTCGTCTTACCGCCTTTTTCACGCGGCACGACGTGGTCGAGCGTGAGTTCGGCCACCTCAAAAACACGCCCGCAATACTGGCAGCGGTGTGCGTCGCGCAGATAAACATTTCTGCGGCTGAAGCGCACCTCGCGCCTCGGCAGGCGGTCGTATTCCGTGAGGAGCAGCACCGAGGGCGCGAGCACCGCAAGGCGCACCGCACGGATGCTGTTGGCGGGGTCGGGGTGTTTTTCGGAAAACGCCAGCCACTCCGCCAGCGGCATGACGCGGTGCCCCGAGGCGTCCGCATGGATTACTTGCGCGTGTTCTTGGAAGAGCAGGTTTATGGCGCGGCGCATCCCGACGATGTTGACGGGTTGCCATGCTCGATTGAGGACGAGCACACGTTGTTTCATCCGTGAACTGCTCATAATTGTGTCTCGAAGTAGGTGCCAGAAAAGCCGCGCCTTCTGCCCGCAGCGCAGCGTTTTGTCAATCCGGTAGGCGCAGTCTCACGCATTCTCACGGCCAAAGTGAATACACGATGAAATACACAAAAAAGTTTGCCAGAGCCAGCGGCAGTAGATGCCGCCAGCCGAGACGCATCACTTGGTCGTAGCGAAAACGCGGCAGTGTCCAGCGCACCCAGACAAAAAGGAAAACCATGCAAAACAATTTTGCCAAAAACACCGCCACGCCCAGTGCTGGTGCCAATGCGCCGAATACCGATAGCGGCACAAAAGGAAGATTCCAGCCGCCCAGAAAAAACAAAATAAACAACGCGCTTCCAATGAGCATCCGTGCGTATTCGCCGACAAAAAACAAGCCAAGTTTCAGGCCACCGTATTCTGTGTGAAATCCGCCAACAAGGTCGCTCGCCGACTCCGGCATATCAAAAGGCTGGCGGTGCGACTCCGCAAAAATCGCTGTCAAAAACAACAACGCGCCGAGCGGTTGCACGAACACGTTCCAAAACGCACCTTGCTCGCTCGCGATTATGAAAAGATTTAGCGGACTCTCTACGCTCGGACTCGCCGTCGCCAGCACCACAGGCAAAACCGCCAACAGCATCGTCAACTCGTAAGAGATAAGTTGCGCCGCGCCGCGCACCGCGCCCAGAAACGGGTATTTAGAGTTGGCCGCCCAGCCCGCCAAAATGATGCCGTAGATCCCCAGCGACGACACCGCGAACATGAACAAAAACCCCGTGTCCGCTGCGCACAACATCAGCGGGGACACCGCGCCGTCTGCGCCGATGTATTGCCCGAACGGCAGCATAGCTATCACGATGAGGGCGGGCGCGAGCGCGAGGCAGGGCGCGAGAAAATACGGCAGTTTGCGCACATGGGCAGGCGTGGGGTCTTCTTTGAAAAGGAGTTTCGCGGCGTCGGCGGGCAACTGCAAAATGCCCAGCCGCTGTATCCACCGCCCGAAAAAGGGCAGTGTGTCCAGCCCGGGCAAACTGACTCGATTCGGGCCGAGACGCCCCTGCATCCATGCGCCTACCTTGCGTTCGACGAGCACGGAGCAACCCACGCAAGTCATCACAACCAAGACCAACGCGAATGCGTAAAGTGCCATAAGCGCGATTTGAAGGAAATCCATTGCCCCCGAAAAATGCGTCCGCGCTGCCAAAAGACAAGGGCATAAGGCATTTTTTCATGCTTCCTCGCTATTTTGAGTGAGACGCAATTGTGTCGCAGCCTCTCAGAAGGCGCGATTGTCGAGTTGGTGGATAGTAACGGTGTGCGTTCCGGTATAAACCTGTTGTGTGTGGTGCTACGGGGCTAACGGACACAAGCTATTTTGAGGTCAAGTGAAAAAAATGGCTGCCTTTTTATTCAAGTGCGGCACTCGTTTTTCGTTCGGCACGGGCGGTCGAGCAGCACTGCTTCTGCGGGAGGAGACGGTGTTGGGTGTGCTGACGCACACGCGACACGGGCGAGACGCCCGTGCCACAGCGCACACGGGCGCACAGACGATAAAGTGCCAGACACTTTTTCATTTGCGAAACCTCCGGAAAAGCCACCCCTCACACAAAGCCCTGCAAGGGCGAGATTATCGGATGTCCCGACGACCCAATGGCAAAATCTTTAGTCTGGTTAATTATTCGGAGAGAGGAAGGGGTAGGGGAGGCGGGGGAAGGGGAGAAGTAAGTATCCGCCTCTCAACTGAGCGATAAATCAGGAACTTACGACACGGGCAATATGTTGCCCATTTATTGTTTGCGAATTAAAAGGCAGCCATTTTATTACTTGACTTCGCTGTGGTTCGTGCAACTTTCCCTTGCGTGCCCACCACGCGCCCTCCACAAGATTGAACCGGAACACGCACCACCAGCATCTGGTAATCCGATAATCTCGCCCCATGCGGGGCTTTGTTGCGGGTGGGCGGCTGACCGAATGCGAATAAAAAGGCTGCGAATAAAAAGGCAGCCATTTTATTACTTGACTTCGCTGCGGTTCGTGCAACTTTCCCTTGCAGTGCCCACCATGTGCCCTCCACAAGATTGAACCGGAACACGCACCCCCAGCATCTGGTAACCCAATAATCTCGCCCTTGCGGGGCTTTGTTGCGGGTGGGCGGCTGGCGGCTGAGCGGAGGTTTCGCTACGCTACACCTTCGGTTATGCAGAACTCGCCCCATGTGGCTGCCGGTGTCCGTATTTCCCGCTCAAAATAGCGAAGAACCTCCAAAATCTTGCGCAATCTGTGCCACCCCAAGGCGGAATCCGTGTGTAACCGCAGATAACACAGATGACGCAGATATGAAGAGGGGAGGACGGGGGATGGAAGATGGAGGACGGAGGAGGAAAAGGTGGGTGTGTTAGTCATGTCAAATGATTTTTTTAGTCTGG
>JAITPT010000203.1 GCA_031289285.1 Puniceicoccales bacterium | reverse complement strand
GGCGAGCGTCCACACTAACCCTTGTTGGTAGAGGAGGTGGCGCTTGGCGATTTGCTCGCGGGTCTTGTAGTCGGCCTCGGGGTAATCGTAATTTTGCCCGATGAAGTCGGTGGAGAAACCGCCGTTGTTGTTGGTGTCGGTTTTGAGGTTGGGCATCTGCGAATTAATCCAGACTCGGCTTTTGTCTCTGCCCGCCTCGAAGTCGCGCAGGAGGAGTTCATACCAGTCCTCGCGGTAGCCGTCGGGCTTGGCGAACGGGATGCGGTTGTCGGGGTGGTTGGTCAGGCACATGCGGTAGCAGTAGGCCTGCACACGGCGGTCGGCGGCACCTTCTTTGCCCGGCCCGGCGGGGTCAATAAACGGCAACAGCCCGCTGGACGAGTCGCCCTTGCGCACATAGGGGTCAACGCCCGCTCTGAACTGGTGGTGCCTCGCGTTGTGCGTCTGCACGCCGTTGAGGGTCTCGCCATATTGCGCGTTCGCCTCGCGCCCCACCGTGTAACTCACGCCGCTGAGCGCCAGCAGGTCGCCCTCGTAGGTGGCGTCAATAAACATTTTTCCGCGAAACTCCCGCCCGCTCTCCGTGCGAATAGCCGCAAGACGGCGGCCATTTCCGCCGCCCGCAAACACGACGCCCGCGCTGCTGCGTTGAAGGCGTTCGCGGCGGACGACCTCGATGCCATCGCGCCGCACCCAGTCCTCGTAAATCTTCAACGCGACCGACGGCTCGAACGTCCACATCGCCTCCTCGCCCTGCGCAGTGGCCGCTTGCCCAGAAGATTTGTAGGTGCCCGGCTTCTGCCATTTCCACGCGGCGGGGTCGGCGTAGTGTTTGCGCACGGCTTTGTAAAACTCGCGGGAGATGCCGCCGATGACGCGCTTGTTGCCAATGTCCGTCGCGCCCAAGCCGCCAGTAGTCAGCCCGCCGATGCGCTCCGTCGGCTCGACGATGATGACACTTTTGCCCATGCGTTTGGCTTGGACAGCGGCGGCAATGCCGGCGGATGTCCCGCCGTAAATGACGATGTCGCGCTCGGCGGCGGGCGCGGGCGCGTCGGCAGCGGAGGCAACGGATGCGTGGAAGACGGCGCAGAGCGCGAAGGTGAAGGCGGCAACGACTGTGGCTGCGACGCGGAGGAGAGATGGACACATAGCCGCGCAGGGGAAACGAAAACGGCGACGGCGGAAAGCAAAAATTGGGTGCGACAGCGGCGAGCGGAGGCGACGGGAAACGTCCGGCAGCGGCGGATGACGGCGACGATTTTTTTTCGCGCAACAAGGAGCGTCTGCGAATGTCCAAGATGCGCATGTCCACAAAAAACGTTACCCGACGCGGCTTTCTTTCCGGCGCGGGTTTAGCCACGCTTGCCGCCGCCATTGCGCCGCGCACCGCCTTTGCCGCCGAGACTCCCGCCAACGCGGACATCCGCGACAACGCCGTGCCGCCCGCCGAGCGCAAACTAACTTTTCTCTTCCAAGGAGACTCTATCACCGACGGCGGTAGAGGGCGCAATTTGAGCGACCTCAACCACCACATCGGGCACGGCTACGTCTTCGCAATCGTCAGTCGGCTCGGCGCGGACTTCCCCTCGGCGGGTTTCAAGTTTCACAATCGGGGACTCAGCGGAAATAAAGTTTCCGACCTCGAACGGCGTTGGAAAAGAGACGCCCTAAACATCAACCCAGATGTCTTGAGTATTTTAATCGGGGTCAACGACCTCCTCGCCAACCAAAACAAATCGCGCGACGCCTACGATGCGGCGACCTTCGAGAAAAAATATCGCGGCATCCTTGATAAAAGCCGCGCCGCCAACCCCAACCTCCTCCTCGTGCTCGCCCCGCCCTTCATGTATAAAGTAGGCTTCGCCGAAAAAAGTTGGGACTTCTGGGGAAAAGAAACAAAGCCGCGCGCCGAGCTTGTTCGCAAAATCGCCAAAGACTACGGCGCCGTTCTTGTGGACTATCCCGCCGTGTTTGAACGCGCCGAAAAAATCGCCCCTATACAACACTGGACATGGGACGGCTGCCACCCGACCGTCTATGCCCACGAACTAATGGCCCGCGAATGGATAAAACAAGTCTCCACACGACTGTCGTTTTTGAAGAAATATAACTACTGAACCCGAATGGGTTGCATAGCTCGGAAAGGCGGCAAGTGGTGTCATCACAACCCCAACGAGGGTTGTGCTACGACAAATGAAAAAAACATCTGGCACTTTTTTTGTGCTTTTTGTTCGAGGGACGCCTTGGGGCTTTTTGGAGTGCGGTGGCAGAGGGCGCGGAGCGTAGCGCAGTGCCCGCCGACACCGCTTTCAAAGCGGCAGAAGACACCGGAAACCGTTACGGTCTCGGTGTCTGCGAAAGCGCTGGCTGCGTTAGGGGTCGGAGAGCTGCATCTGTGAAAGCGGTGTCGGCGGGTGCTACGTTATCACTTCGCACCCTCTGCCACCGCACTCCATAAGGGCACTCCTAAAAATAAATCTGCATGTCCGAAAACAACGATGCTTTTCGTCCCGTAGGGACGGGATGTCGGTAGCACGGGGTTTCAACCCCGTGTTCGTGATGCCCCCCCCCACGTCGCGTCCCGTAGGGACGCAACCC
>JAITPT010000183.1 GCA_031289285.1 Puniceicoccales bacterium | reverse complement strand
AACGTGCCGCCCGCGGCTTTCGCACGACCACAAATTTAATCACTATGCTCTACTTCCATGCCGCCAAGCTCAAAATCCCTGTCCCTGTGTGCTCCCACTCAAAGTAGCGAGGAACCAATTAAATTAAGTTATAAAATAAGAAATTGGTTGGTGCATGACGGATATGAAATTGGAGGTATAACTATGTTTTTAAGCAAATCCATAGATTGTCCTTTTGCTTTTAGTGAGGGTGCGAAAAAATTAATTCAAGAATCTAAAGATTACAAAAACAATCCTCCAGATGATTGTCTCGCTCCCGACGCGAAATCTACTTGGGACGATGGCGATGTGCTTGAAAACTTAAAACTTTGCCATCGAGAAATTGATAATATGTTTTCATCCTTTCTCGAATGGACAATCTACTCTTTTATTCAACAAATTACACTGACCTCTCAAAAATAGTTTTGAATGAAGATATTTTACTTTTCAAGAAACAGCTCATAAGCATTAACTCAAGAACGCCGCATTCAAAACAGCACTTCTCCCTTCCCATTTTTGACCATCAACATCTTTCAATCCCATGCCAGACAACCGATATGATTGACGCCTGCCGCGAGGCCGCCCTTCCGGAGCCGACTTTTCGTCAAAGCGGCCCGTCCTTCGTCTTGACGCTGCGGAGAAGTGCCACGGGCGCCTCGCCCGTGCTCGCCCCCCAAGTCACCCCTCAAGTCACCCCCCAAGTCGCCCCTCAAGTCGCCCCTCAAGTCGCCCCCCAAGTCACCCCCCAAGTCACCCCCGAAGTCACCCCCGCAGTCACCCCCGAAGTCGAGAAGCTGCTTGGCGTCTTAAAAGAGGAACTAACTCGGCGAGAAATAATGCAGCGTCTTCGTCTGAATGACGAAAAACATTTTCGCGAAAATTATCAGCAACAAGCGGTTTCTCTTGGGCTTGTAGAAATGACTATTCCCGAAAAGCCAAACAGCCGTCTTCAAAAATACCGCCTCTCCGCCAAAGGCAAAGCCGCTCTCGCTACGCTAAAAAAAGGAGGCAAAAAATGAAAACTTCCGCGTCGCAATACCGATTGCTGTCCGCACCATCAACGAACACCCGCGACATCTTTCAATCCAAAGAATAGAAAGAGATTTCGGGTTCCTCGCTGTTTTGAGTGGGTCGCGAGTATTGACAATTGCTGATGTCCATTATCACGACCTCTTGTTTTTTAGCCCTGCAAGGGCGAGATGTGCATACTGAGAAGACGGCGGCTTGCACTACACTCGCCCTGCGCACTATGCGTCCAGCAGGGCGTTCTGACAAAACGGCTGTAGTTCATCCTGCGGCACTATCAGTAATGCGGGCGTTTTTTAGGCTCAGAGTTTCCAAGGTTCGCGCAGGGGGCGGTTGAGCAGGGCGTTGGCACCGGCGTCGTTGACGATGGTCTCGGTTTTGGCATCCCACTTTAGCTCGCGGCCAGTGCGGACAACGAGGTCGGTGAGGTGGCAAATGACATCGCCGTTGAACGCGCTTTGAATCGGGTTGATGGTCGGTTTGCGGCTCTTCACACAGGCGATAAAGTTTTGCCACTGGTTGTTGCCCTCGGAGGCGTAGAGATGCGTCTCGCCGTCGGCGGGCTTGCGGCGCGAGCGTTTGACAAGCTCCGCATCGCTCGATTGCACCGAAGAGCGGCTGACCGAAATCCAGCCCTTCTCGCCGTGAAAAGTCGTGCCATGGTCGCCGACACGCGGCAGGTATTTTTTCACCACAGGGGCGGCGGCGGTGTGGTCCATAAAACGCATCTCGACGCCGTTCTCGTATTTGCAAAGCACGTCCCACGCGGCGACGGTGTCGAAGAGGCCGGCGTCGGGCAAACGCCCTGTGCCTTTGTAAGAGACAGGCGGCGCGAGGTCGGCGTCGAGTGCCCACTGGGCGATGTCAACGGGGTGAATGCCCCAGCCGCCGATGTAGCCGATTGCGTAGTCGTAGATGTGGTAGATGCCGAGCGTGGAGACGCGGGCGTTGGAGTAAGCCTTCTGGGGTGCGGGGCCGAGCCAGAGGTCGTAGTTGAGGTCGGCGGGGACTTTGTCGGCGGGCTTCGCGAGGTGGAGTTTGCGGACGTGGCTTCGCGGGTTGAAGATGCCGCCGCCGTCGCTGGCGAGACCGTAGCTCCACGCATCTACGCGAGAAACTTTGCCGATAGCACCGTCGCGGACGAGCTCGCAGGCGCGGCGGAAATGTGTGCGCGAGCGTTGCCATGTGCCAAATTGAAAAACCGCTTTACGCTTGACGATTTCGTCGCGGAGCACCTTCGCCCATTCGAGCGAGACGCCGAGAGGTTTTTCGACGTAGGTGTCTTTGCCAGCGCGAATGGCGGCGAGCGCGAGCGGAATGTGCCAATAGTCGCCAGTGGCGATTTCGACGCAGTCGAGGTCTTTGCGGGCGAGCAGCTCGCGGAAGTCGTAGTAGGCGGTGCAACCTTTGGCCTTGTAGTGTTTGTCAACATTGTCGCGCCAGCGGTTGGCGCGGTTGCGGAAAACATCGCAGGTGCCGATGACCTGCGCGGTCTTGTCGTTCAGGACATTTTTCATGCCTTCTGGCCCCATGTTGCCGCAACCGATGAGGCCAAACGTGGTGCGCCCCGAGGGCACAGGTTTGCCGTCTTGAGCGCGGATAACGCCAGCGGGGACAAGCCAGGGCGCAGCAGCGGCGGCAAGCACGGTTTTGAGAAAAGAGCGGCGCGGGAGCGCGGCTGCGTTAGCGCGAGTAGCTCGCGGGAGTGGAGTGGTGTGTTGCATAACGGATGTCAGAAGTCGGGAGTTGGATGTCGGATGCGTGAGTGTAAGTGTGAGTGAAGTAGCGTTGGACGAACCTGCGCGGGAAATGTTCCAGCGGCGGGCGGAGAAAACGGTTTTGAAACCACGGATGGTTTTTTTGAGACAGGATGACAGGATGGACAGGATGATTTGAGAGTATTCTCAGAAGGCGATTTTGTTAATCCTGTTAATCCTGTCATCCTGTCTAAAAAACGTTCCGGTGAAATTAGTTTTTTGTTTTTTCGTTTGTTTTTACCGTTGTTTTAGCTCGGCGGGTTGTTGGTTGCGCCAGACTTTTAAGACGGCTGGGGCGGGGTCGCGCTGGGCGGCCTCGCGCAAGGTGCGCAAATCCGACACTGGCGTTTTGCCCCAGCCGATAAGCACGTCGCCGTCGCGGACTCCATAACTTTTCAGAAAGACACTTTTTTCCGCGTCGCTCACGACGAAGACACCCGTCTCCTCCGGTAAGCCCGCCGCAGAAACCTCGCCAAGCCCAACAATGTTTTTCAACTGCGCACCACGCCACACAAGCACCGCACCGTCGCGAACAGACTTCGCCGCCGTCGCACCACCCGCCGTCGCGCCACCCGCTACGGCAGGCAACTTCACCTTGGGCGCGAGGGCGCGGAGCCAAGGCGCACTGACTCCGAAGTCGTCCATCGCAAAGTTTTTGAAGCCGACTTTTTCGGCAGGCGAACCAGCGGCGACTCGGTAATCACCCGCAGCAGGAGCAGCGAAAAGCGCGTTGCCCGAAAGCGATTTTTCGTCTTGACGGCTTTGGCGGCGAAGCTCGTCGGCGGGGCGCGTCACACCAGATGCGGCTTTGGGGTCGTGCAGGAAATTGGCGTCCACCTCCTTGCCCCAAGTGGGCGCACGCATCGCGATTGGCGCGTAGCGTCGGAAAAAAATGTTGCGCCGCACGATGTCGCCACTGTCGCGATACCAGACGTGCGGGTGAAACGAGTTGTTCACGACGATGTTGTTCTCGACGACGCGCCCGTAACCCTCGCGTAGCTTGATGCCGCCGTTGAGGCAGAGGTTGTCGCGGATGATGTAGTTGGTAGAGCCGTCATCGAGGTCAATGTCCCAGCCGTGGTCGCAACGCCAGCGGTTGTGGAGGAGGAGGGTCGGCGTGGCGGCGTCCCAAAACTGAATGCCCGGACGGGCGGCGACGACGGCGTCGGTGGCGCGGATGTCGGGACGCCAGAAACGGTCACGTCCCCAAGAGTTGAAGGAGCCGTGGTCGCCGGTCTCGCGCACGGTGTCGAAGATGTCGCTGTCGCGGATGGTGTGGCCGCCCCATGTGCCCGCGCCGATGTTGATGCCGGCACGCGGGACGCTGGCGATGGTGCAATGCTCGACGGTGATGTTTTTGGAGAGGTCTATGTTGACACCCGCCGTCTGTTTTTCGACGCGCCCGACGCGCAGGAAAAGCGAGTCGCGCACGTAGCAGTCTTGGGGAAAGTTGTCGCCGATGGGGCCGGGGGTGGTGTCGAGTTTTTCGGGCGGCAGCGTTTTGCCGTAGTGGAAAAGCGCGGAGCGGGCGGCAGCGGGGTCGCCAAGGAAGAGGACACCGCTCGCGCCTGCGTCGCGCACGAGGCAGCGGGCGACGCCGACGCGCCGGTTGCGGTTGTTGACGAGGACGGCGTTGCCGCCGACGCCGTCGAAGGCGCAGTCGGAAACTTCGCAGTCTTCGGCGTTTTCAAAAACGACCGCGCCGCCGCGCCAGACGCGCCAATCGCCGCGTTGGAGCGGCTCGTTGGTTTTCATGAATGTGCGCAGGGTGTGTTTGAAAACGATGCCGCGCAGGGAGACGTTGCGGACGGGTTTGCCCGCCGTGCCCACGATGCGCACGAGGGTCTCAAGCTGCGGGACGACGATGGTGGCGGCGGCGAGGTCGAGGGCTGCGGGCGGGTAGTAGTAGAGGGTGCGCGTTTTGTTGTCGAAGAACCACTCGCGGGGCGCGTCAAGCTCCTCGAAGACGCCCTCGACGAAACGTAGCGAGTTGTGCGGGCCGGCTTCGGGGCGGTTGTTTTGCCAACCGCCTTCGAGATGCAGCGTTTTGCCGTCGGCGTTTTTGCCGAGGACGCGGTAGTGGAAGTCGCCCCAGTGGGCACGGTGGAGGGCGTGGACAAACGCGCCCGCGGGGTCTCGCCAGCGGGCGACGCGGGCGGGCGAGGTGGCGTCGGCGGAGGTGCCGTTGAAGTGTTTGGCGGCGGGGTCGAAGTTGGGGAAACGGGCGAGGATTTGCGGCTCGTCGTTCACAAAAAGTTGGTCGAAATACTTCACGTCATCGGGAACGACGGCTTGGAAGACGCCTGCTTTTCCGGCGGCGGGTTGCCAATCGAGACGGAGCGGGCGGCCACCGCTGAAGACGACGCCGTGTTTGAGCGGGTCAATTCTGTTGGTGCCGTTGGCACCGACGGCACCGAGGATCAGGCTGCCGTCGGGCGAGTCAGCGGGGCTGAGGGTGATGGGGCCGGAGAGGTAATAGGTGCCTTTGTGAAGAGCGACTATGGCGTTGTCCCCCTTTTGGCGAAAACCGTCGGCATCGCTGAGCGCGACGGCGAGCGTGCTCGGCGAGTGGCTACTGCCAGCCTTTTTTGCGGTGCTGGGTTTGTCGCCGGGGGCTGCAGGAATCAGAATCTGACGCGAAGAAGCCAGCGCACAGACGGCGAGGAGGCAGGTGGCAAGCGCGGCGGTTGGCAGGAGGAGTAGTTTTTTGAGAAACATAAGTTGCCGCAGAAAACGCCCGCGCCCGAGCGGGAGCAAGTTTGAACACCGCTGCACTCCACCGCCGCGCCCGCCCTGCCCCTCCGTTCGCTGCGCAACTTTCCCTTTGCCCTTGGCGGGGTAAAGCGCACACTCCGTTGCGTTCCACATACTACATCATGGCAAAACCCACTGTTCTCATCATCCGCGACGGCTGGGGCGAAAACCACAATTCCGCCCACGACAAATTCAACGCCGTCAAACTCGCAGACATCCCTGTCTCGCACAAACTCTCCGCCGAATGGCCCCGCACAGAAATCGCCGCCCACGGCCCCGATGTCGGCCTCCCCGAAGGCGTCATGGGCAACTCCGAAGTCGGCCACCAGAACATCGGTGCCGGGCGCATCGTTGACCAAGAAATCCTCCGCCTCAACAAAGGCCTCGCCGACCCCGCGTTCAAAGACAACCCCGACTTCCGCGCCGCGATTGACTTCGCCAAAAAGTCCGGCGGCCAACTTCACCTCTTCGGCCTCGCCTCCGCCGCTGGCGTCCACTCCGAGCTTTCGCACCTCTACGCCCTGCTGCGCTTCGCAAAGGCCGAGCTGCCCGCCGACAAAATCTTTGTCCACGCCTTCACCGACGGGCGCGACAGCCCGCCCACAAGCGGCCTCGGCTTCATCCGCCAAATCGAAAAACAACTCACCGAAATCGGCGTCGGCAAAATCGCCAGCGTCGCCGGACGTTTCTGGGCGATGGACCGCGACAACCGTTTCAGCCGCGTCCAAAAAGCCTACGACGCCCTCACCGGTGGCCCCGCCCTCGAAGCCCCCTCCGCCGAAGCCGCCGTCCAAACCTACTACGACAACCCCCTCGACAGCTCGCGCAAGGGCGACGAGTTTGTCTTGCCCACGCGCATCACCGCCAACGGCAAACCCGTGGCCGTCATCGGCGACGGCGACAGCGTCATCTTCTTCAACTTTCGCGGCGACCGCCCGCGCGAAATCACCCGCTGTTTCATCTTCGACGACATCTCCGAGCTTGTTGAAAAGAGCAAAGAAGGCGCCGTCGTCCACGCCTTCACCCGCCCGAAAAAACTCGACATTTTTTACTCGACACTGACGGATTACCAGAAGGGCCTTTGTCCCAACATCCTCTTCCGCAAACCCCCGAAAATGGTGAACATCCTCGGCGAATGGGTTTCCAAACAAGGCCTCGCCCAGTTCCGCACCGCCGAGACCGAGAAGTATCCGCACGTCACCTTTTTCTTCAACGACTACCGCGACGAACCCTTCCCGCTGGAAGACCGCGCCGTCATCCCCTCGCCCAAAGACGTCGCCACCTACGACCTCAAACCCGAGATGAGCTGCGCGGGCGTCACCGAAGCCGCCAAAGCCGCCATCCTCAGCGGCAAATACAGCCTCATCGTCATCAACTACGCCAACCCCGACATGGTTGGGCACACTGGCTCGCTGCCCGCCGTCATCAAAGCCTGCGAGGCGGTTGACAAAGGACTCGGCGAACTCCTCGCCGCGCTCGACCAAGTCGGCGGCAACGCCCTTGTTTGCGCCGACCACGGCAACTCCGACCAAATGTGGGAACCCGAAGAAAACAGCCCGCACACGCGCCACACCCTCAGCCCCGTCGAGGTCGTCATCTACGGCGCGGGCCTCAAAGACCGCAAACTCGCCCCCCT
>JAITPT010000201.1 GCA_031289285.1 Puniceicoccales bacterium | reverse complement strand
AAACCGCCCATTATCCTATGGCGTTGCCATAGGCTATTATGAAGCCGCGCCTTCAGCGCTACGATGCACCCTCCGTTTCAAAGGCTATTCTCGCATTTTCGCGCTACCTTAGGACGAATTGAGGGACATCCGTGCTTTTCACGCTATCTGAACGGCATTGGCATTTTCGCCTCGCTGCTTCAAAAACTCAATTGAACCCGCGTAAAAAAGTAGAGTTCGCCGTCGCGGGTGGCGGCACCATCGCGACCGCCGTCGAAGTGTGTTTTTTCTACGTTGAAGAGGACGCGGAGGTTTGAGTTGAGATACCAATTTAGGCCGATGCCGTAGGCAAACGCGCCTTTGGCGGCGGTGCGGTCGGACAAGACGCCGGAGGTGAAGATGTCGCTGTCGGCGCGATAACCACTGACACGTGCCACGACCTCAAACGCGCCCCAGCCGCCCTTGGCAGGATTAAAAACGGAGGTAGGTTTCACGCCGGCCTTCGTGGCGGTTTCGCCCGTGAGCACGTAGCCCGCGCTCACGCGCCAGCCGAGGTTGTCAATGGCGTTGTCGAAGGCGGCACCTGTGGCGGCATTCGCGCCGGAGACATCGCGGCGCTCCCACACGAGTTCCGCCGCAAAACTGAACGGCGACACGCCGTAGTATTCTATGCCCGGGCTAATCTGGGTGAGCAGGCCAGAGGCGCGCAGCGGTCCCCAATCCAGCGCGGTCTGCCGCCCGTTGGTTTGCATGGCGGTCATCGGGCCGTCTTGGTTGCCGATTTTTGCGCCGACACTAAACGCCAGCGCGGAAAAAACCGTCCCACTATTTTTGAACGGCGACACCGTGAACCGCCCCGCAAAGGCAGGGTCACCGTCGCCGAGGTCGCGGGTGTTCGTGGTGCCAGTGCCGTTGTTCTCGACGTTGTTGACGAGGCCGACGCGGTAGCCAAAAAGGCCGTCGCCGAGGGTGCCGAGGGCTTCGAGGCCGATGTCGCGGTCGGGCGCGAGAAAGTTTTGAAACGACGCCTCGCTAAAATGGCGGCTCGCCGCGCCCGCCTCAAGGACGACGCCTTGGGGAAACTTGCCGACGCGCACGCTGAGCGCGGGCGAAATTTCCGCGCTCATCCAAGCGTCAATGAGTTTGGTGTCGCGCCCAGCGGCGTCGCCGGCGGCGTATTCGGGCGTGACGTTGAAGCGGATGTTGTCCCAGAGTTTCGCAGAAAACGGCAGGCGGATGCGGCGCATGAGAAAGCCGTCGCGGCTGGGCGCGGAGTCGTCCAAGTAGGCGCGGTGGTCGGCTTGGAGGAGCAGCCCAAACGAGGCGGAAAACACCTTGTCGGCGGAGCTGATGCGGATGCCGTTTTCGCCGAAGCTGGCGAGCGGAACGGACGCGGCAGCGGCGGCGGGAGCGGGAGCGGTGGCGGCGGGAGCGGCGGGGGTGCCGGAAACAGGAGTGGTGGCAGCGGCGCTTGGGGCTTTTTCCAGAGCGGCTTGTTTCTCGGATAACTCGCGCACCTGTTTGGCGAGCGCGTCAACTTGCACACGCAACGCGGCGGTCTCGGCAGCGGTGCTGGCGGCGGTAGTGCCGGTGCTGGCGGCTGGCGCGTTTTGCGCGACGGCGGGCGCGGCGGCGAATGCGAGAAACGCGGCGGCGGTGAGTGTGGCAAGCGCGGGTCGGCTGGTGTTTTTGGTGAACATTTTTTTGTGTCTTTTTTTGGGTTGTCAGGAAGGGAGAGCAGGCGGGAAGGCGGCCTCGTTTTCGTTGCGGGAGCGGCTGCAGGTTTCGCGCAACCGCGCCTCGCGCCTCGCGTTGAGGCGGGAGGCAAAAAAGATTTTTCCGGCGCGACACAACCGAAAATTGTTGGCCAACGGAAAAAGGTTTCCGTGCTTATTTTTCCGCCGCCGTTGCCGCTGCCGTCGCTGCCGCCGTCGCCCGTCTGTTTCCGGCGGCGAGCACAGCTGCGACTGCCGCCATGAAAAACGCCAAGCCCAGAAACACGCCGCCCGCCGAAATCCCCGCCGCGTTTGCCGCAAACAAATAGGCGGCACCGAGGCACATGCCCAAGTAGTCAAGCGCGTTTTGGACGGCGATGGTCTTGCCCATTTTAGCGGGGTCGGTCTCTGCCTGAAGCGCGGCGTTGAAGGGGATGAGAAACAGCCCGGCGAACACGCCCGCGAACACCAGCAGCGCATCCACCGGCAAAATCAGGCGCAACGTCTCGCCGCCGATTTGCAGGGACACGTCCGCGTTGAACCAGAAGTCCAGCAGGCCGACCGTCCACGCAGGCGCGAGCACCGCCGCCAGCAGCGCGGCGTAGAGCGGGGCGCGGCGCAAATCGCCGACCTTGTGGAGCCAGCCCGCGAGCAAGCTCCCCACCATCACGCCGATGCTCAGCGCGAGTGCCAGCAGCGAGATTTCTTTGTTGCTGCCGAGCCGGAGCACGCCTTCGCCCCAAGGTTGGAAGTGGGTTTTCATGGTGGCACCGGCAAACCAAAATGCGACCGTCCCGATCAAAATCAGGCGTGTCCGTGGCGAGTCAACGAGCAGTGCGCGGGCGTGTCGGAGAAACTCGCCTGCGCTCGCGGCGAGGCGCGTTTGCGGGCGCGAGGGTGTGCGCGACATGCCCGCATTGAGCACGAGCGAGACCGTATAGACGCCCAGCACGACGGCGTGTGGGGCGAGGATGTTTCCGCGAAAGGCATCGGCGAGCGCGGACCCCGCGATGAACCCGCCCAGCACCGCCAGCAGCGTGAGCATCTCCACCATGCCGTTGGCACCGACGAGGCGCACACGTGGCAATATCTCTGGCAACACGCCATACTTGGCGGGACCGTAAAAACACGTGCCCGCGCCGACCACAAAGTAACCCGCGCCGAGAAGCCACGCGCCCGCGACGCCGCCGAGTGCTGCGCCGCTCGCGCACACCGCCGCGCCTGTGAGCTTGAGCGCGTTGGCACCGACGAGGCAGGTAGTTTTCGGGAAACGGTCGTTGAGAAAACCCGCTGCTGGCGCGAGCAGCACGCAGGGGACGAAGAGCAGCGCGGTGTAGAGCACGTTGGCGTCGCGAAATGCGCTCTCGGTGAGCTGGCCGTGTTGTTTTTGAAAAAGCAGCGGGCCGAGAATGACCGCGAGCAGCGCGTTGTCGCCAAACGCCCCGAAAAATTGCCCCCAAAGCAGGAGCGGATAATCGCGCTTTTTCACGGCGAACGCGGGTGCGGGAGGCGCGGTGGTGGAGGCGGCGTCTGCGGTGGAAGTGGCAGCGGGAGTGGGTGCGGAGGCGTCGGGCGCGGAATTAGCGGAGGCGTCTGGGAGGTCGGGCAAATCGGTCATGAGTGAAGAGGAGGTTTCTAAGGCGAGAAGTGTTTCCCGCCAGAGCCAATTTTCACGGCGACCTCGCTACCTCGCGTCACTCTGGAATGGCGCGACGCATAAACTCCCCGAACAAAGGAACGGTGTAGGCAAGCTCACCGTAGGCGGGACTGTAAATCATGCTTTTTTTTATGAGCGAGGCGCGCACCGGCCCGAGTCTGCCAAGCGGCACACCCAGCTTCTCCGCGACAACGCCCGTGCGAAGCGGCGCGGTGTCGGCGTCCGCCATTGCCCGCAAAAAGTTTTTTTCGCCTGTTGTCAGACGGTCAAAACGAACGCGAAAAAAACTCTGGTCGAGCCGCTCCACGACACGCGCCGACGCCCGCGAAACCGCATCGAGCGTGATTGTTTTTCCACTGGCAAAGTTCCACGCCTGATACCCCCATTCCTGCAAAAAATATGGGTAGCCGCAGGTCTTCCGGTAAATCTCGCGCAGGGCGTTTTTGCCCACGGCGACACCAGCGGCAGCGGCAGGTTCTTGGATGGCTTTGGCGGAGTCTTCGGCACTCAACGCGCCGAGTTGTGGAAAGTTGAAAAGGCGCTCCGCATAAGTTTTCGACGCACCAGCAAGACCGGGCAAGGTCGGCAAACCCGCACCAACAAATACCACAGGAAGCCGCAGTTGCTGCATCCGGTGTATCGCCATGATGAGCGCACCAAACTCGTCTTGAGAAAGGTATTGAAGCTCGTCTATAAAAATCGCCGCACCCGCGCCCTTGTCCAACGCCGCCTCGCCAACCGCTTGAAAAAGTTTTGTCAAATCAATGGACAAATCGCCGCTGTCCGCCGTCCCGCGCAAAGGCTCGACATCCACGCCGACGCCCACCTCGCCAACAGTGATTTTTAACCCGCCCACAAAGCTGCGCAGCACAGACAGCGCACGACGCACCTTCGCGCTGACACCCGCCATGCGGTCAAGTTCGCAAAGCAATTCGGACAAATGCGGCGTGAGCAACGTCCCGAGCGAGCTTTTCTCGGTAACCTCTATCATCACAGTTCGGTAGCCGTCTGCCTCTGCCATGCTGGCGACGGTGTTGAGCAAAACCGTTTTGCCCACGCCGCGAAGACCAGTGAGCACAAGGCTTTTTTCCGAGCGTCCCGCCTTTACGCGGGCAAGCAGAACGCGGGCATCGTCGAGGATTTGCTGGCGTCCAGCGAGTTCCGGTGGCGGTGTCCCCGCGCCGGGCGAAAAAGGATTTGTCAAGGTGTCCATGTGTGTTGGCTGTGTGTTAGCGTTGTGTGCCAGCGGTGGCGCGGCGGTGATGATGAAAGTTTGGGCTTGGGCAGGCTATACACAGTTATACACAGTTATACTCGGTTATAGCCAGTTATACATAGTTATACCCAGTTATAGCGGAAATCAAGTATAACTTGCTACAACCTCCACGAACACCGACGGCGACGACGGCTACGGCGACGACGCAGCGGGCGCAGAGAACGCAACGGGAGCACGGGCAGCTTGGCGTGTCAAAGAGTTTGCGCCTTCTTTCGCCTTCCGCTGCGGGCGCGGGCGGGCTACAAAACCCGCCATGCGCAAACTCTTCCTCCCCGCCCTCCGCGCCGCCCAGCACACCGCCCTCCAAGCGGCCCTCCGCTCCCGCCCTCGTCCGCCGTCCCCTCCTCGCCAAAAAAAACCTACACCCCCTCCGCCTCGTGTCTCGCGCCATTTTCAATCAGACGCCAATCGGACAATTGTGCAAAAATAATACTTGCGCCGCGCACCCAAATTCGCACGGTGACGTTTTGTTATGAACACCTCGAACATCCTCCCGCTTTCTTCCGTCGAAAAAATTCTGCACGACCTGCCACTCAACGACCGCATCAAAACCGACGCCCTCCGCTGGCTAAAGCACGTGGGCACCGACCACCGCATCAAGGTCTCCGACCTCGACGGCGAGTTTCCAAGCACCCTCGACCGCGCCAGCGTCAACCGCGCCATCAACCGCCTGCTCGACGCCATCAACAAGGCGGCGACGACAAAAGGCATCCGCTTCGCCGCAGAAATTTCCCCCAACAAACGCGACGGTGCCGCTGGCCGCTGGATCTGGTTCACTGGTGCCCTCGCCGACCCCAATCCGCCAAACACACGCGAACTCAATGGCGCCAGAGGCAAACTATACAACCCAAGTGCGGTCTCTGGCGACCCGCCGATT
>JAITPT010000187.1 GCA_031289285.1 Puniceicoccales bacterium | reverse complement strand
TTTTGGAGTGCGGTGGCAGAGGGCGCGGAGCGTAGCGCAGTGCCCGCCGACACCGCTTTCAAATCGGCAGAAAGACACTGGCAACCGTTGCGGTCTCGATGTCTGCGAAAGCGGTTGCTGCGTTAGGGGTGAGGACTGCCTCTGTGAAAGCTGTGTAGGCGGGTGCTACGTTATCACTTCGCACCCTCTGCCACCGCACTCCATAGGGGCGGTGCCGACATCCTCGTGTCGAACGGAAAATCGGGAGTCAAGTGAAAAAGGGTCTGGCACTTTATTGTTGGAGGGACGCCTTTGGGCTTTTTGGAGTGCGGTGGCAGAGGGCGCGGAGCGTAGCGCAGTGCCCGCCGACACCGCTTTCAAATCGGCAGAAAGACACTGGCAACCGTTGCGGTCTCGATGTCTGCGAAAGCGGTGTGAAAAAGTGAAAAAGCGCCTGACACTTTTTGCGTGCTCCCCTCCCCCCAAAAAAACGTCCGGCAGCAAAGTAGTGCGCGGTCAGTGCGTTTTCTGTGGCACTTTGACGAAATGTCGGTGTCTTGCGACGGTTCTTTTAACTACACCGTCCATTCCTTTCCTTTTAACCGTCTTCCCACCTTCATTCCACCAATGAAACACCTCCTCGCTTCTGCGCTCTTTCTCTTCTCAACTTCTGCCGTCGCACTCGCCGACGCCTGCGGCACTTGTGCGCCCACGCCCACGCCCACGCCTGCTCTCGCCGCCAACACCGGCAAACAACCCGCCGCCGCCATCACCGCCGCCACCGCGACCACCACCGCCACCGCCGCCACCGCCGCGCCCGCCGACGTGCTCTTCCTCATCGGCACGCCCGACGCTCGCAGCGGCGAGTTTGCGCTGGCTCACGAAGGTTACGCGGCGTTCCCGAAAAAGTTTCGCAGGGGCGTTCACTACACCGTCGGCAAAAGCGCCCCTGCTCACGATTGGCCGTTTGTCCACCCGTCCAAACAAGACCGCACTTGGGCGCGACTCGCCGACGAGTTCCCCTTCACCATCCACTTCAACCTCCCCGCGCCCACCACCACCACCTCCTCCTCCGCCACCGCCGCCTCCTCCCCCGCCCCCACCTCCGCCCCCCTCACCCTCGTCCTCGGCTACGCTGCTACCCAAGGCGAACCCTCTCCCGTCCACGTCACCATCAACGGCCATTCCCTGCCCCCGCAACAGCCCCGCGACATCGGCGCACACGAAGTCGTTTTCGACCCCCGCACCCTCGAAGGCAAACACGACGCCCTCCTCTTCACCCTGCCTGCCGCCGCGCTTAAGCCCGGCGCGAACTCCCTCACCATCACGCTGCGCGGCAGAAGTTGGCTCCTCTACGATTACGTCGCCCTGCGCAAAACACCTGCCCCGCTCGCCATCACGCACACTGCCGCGCCCAGTCTCCTCGCTGACCTCCGCAAAGGTCCTGCCGCGCCCCTGCGCGACGTGCGCCAAATCGTTTTCGCAGTCCGCGCCGACGGCATTGACGAGCACTGGTATGCCAACTTCGGCTACTACGCCGCCGAGGATTATTACGGTCAACACAACCAATCGCTCACCGCTCGCAAAGACCCCGCCACAGGCCGCTCCACCGTCGTCCCGGGCACCGACTTTTCCCACTATTCGAGCCGCAACCTCCAATACGTCAAAGGCGGCCTCTCGCGCCTCGTCCCTGAGTTCGGCGGAAAACTTTGCCTGCTCGACCTCGACTCGAAAAAAACAAAAATTCTCCTTGACGACCCCACCGGTGCCGTGCGCGACCCGCAAGTTTCCTACGACGCCTCCAAAATCCTCTTCTCCTATCGCCCGGGCGGCACGCACCGTTACCACCTCTACGAAATCCGCACCGACGGCTCCGCGCTGCGCCAACTCACCGACGGCGACGACGACGACATCGAGCCGACCTACACCGCCGACGGCAAAATCATCTTCGTCTCCAGCCGCGCCAAACGCTGGGTGCAATGCTGGAACACCCCTGTCGCAATCCTCCACGGCTGCGACGCCGACGGCAAAAACATCCGCCCCCTCTCTGGCAACGTCGAGCACGACAACACCCCGTGGCCCCTCCCCAACGGCCAAATCCTCTACACGCGCTGGGAATACGTTGACCGCTCGCAGGTGCATTTTCACCACCTCTGGACGATGAACCCCGACGGCACCCAACAGATGGTTTACTTCGGAAACATGCACCCGGGCTACGTCTTCATTGACGCCAAACCCGTCGCCGGCACGGGCAAAGTCGTCGCCGTATTTTCCCCCGGCCACGGGCGCAACGAACACGCTGGCCCCATCGGCATTATTGACCCGCGCAACGGCCCCGACGAACGCTCCTCCGCTCGCCAAATCACACGCGGCGGCGATTACCGCGACCCGTGGGCCTTCTCCGAAACCGCCTTCATGGCCGCTCGCGGCGGCGACCGCATCGTCCTCTTCAACGACCGCGGCAACGAGGAAACCCTCTGGCAACTCCCCCGCGAATGGCGCGACCGCCAGCTGCGCGTCCAAGAGCCGCGTCCCATCGCGCACCGCCAACCCGAACGCCGCGTCAACGACGCCACCGACGACGCCAAACCCAACGGACGCCTCATCCTCACCAACGTTTACGAAGGCCGCAACATGACCGGCATCAAACCCGGCGAAATCAAAAAACTCCTCATCATCGAGACCCTCCCCAAACCCATCAACTTCACCGGCGGCATGGAACCGCTAACCTACGGCGGCTCCTTCACCCTCGAGCGCATCGTCGGCACCGTGCCCGTCGAAGCCGACGGCTCCGCGCACTTCGAGCTGCCCGCCCTACGCGCCTTCTTCTTCGTCGCCCTCGACAAAGACGACCTCGCCGTCAAGCGTATGCAATCCTTCCTCTCGCTCATGCCCGGCGAAGTCAACTCCTGCATCGGTTGCCACGAAGAGCGCACCGCCGCCCCCCGCGGAGGCCGCAGCAACCCCGTCGCCCTACGTCGCCCGCCAAGCCCCATCACCCCCGTCGCCGATTACCAAGGCCGCGACGCCCTCGGCAACCGCCTCGCCAACCCCACCGGCATCCCCGACATCATAGACTTCCCCCGCGACATCCAACCCGTCCTCGACCGCAACTGTGTCCCCTGCCACAACGCCCAAAAACGCGCTGGCGGCGTCAACCTCACTGGCCACCGCGCCCCGCTTTACAGCATCAGTTACTACACCATCACCGCCCGCTCGCTCGTCGCCGACGGGCGCAACCTCCCCAAAGGCAATTACCCGCCCCGCACCCTTGGCAGCAGTGCCAGCCGCATCCTAAAACTCGCCGACGGCTCCCACGGCAAAGCCAAACTCACCCCTCGCGAACAAACTCTCCTGCGCCTCTGGGTCGAAACTGGCGCGACCTATCCCGGCACCTACGCTGGTCTTGGCAGCGGTATGCTTGGCGGCTACGCCCAAAACCGTCTTGACCGCCGCGACACCCATTGGCCGGAAACTCAAGCAATGGAAAAAACCCTCCGCGAAAACTGTGCCAGTTGCCACAACCCCCGCAGCACCCGTGCCCTCCCCCTAACCGCCACTCACGAAATCGGTGGCCCTCCGTGGGACACCCTCCGCCGCACCGACGTCCGCCGCCGTTATTCCCGCAACCTCCTCTACGATTTAACCGTTCCCGCCGACTCTGCCCTACTTTTGGCTCCGCTTGCGAAAAGTGCAGGTGGCTACGAAACCTGTGGCAAACCCATCTTCGCCGACAAAACCGACCCTCGCTACAAAACCATTTTAGCGGGCATCGAGCGTTCCAAGCATTACTTAGACACCATCAAACGCTTCGACATGCCCGGTTTTCTCCCTCGTCCCCAATACATCCGCGAACTAAAAAAATACGGCATAGTCCCCGCCACTCAATCGCCGAGCACCCCCGTCAACGTCTATGACTTAGAACAAAAATACTGGCAATCCCTCTGGCACCTCCCCGCCAACAAAACCGCAGGGAAGTAAGAGGCGTAAGAGAAAGAAAAAGAAGGCGGCGGGAGACCACAAAAAAGGAACAAAAAAAGAAACAAAAAAGAGAAAAACCTTTAGCCACAAAAGAACACAAAAGAGCACGAAAGAAAAAGAGCACACACCCTCAAAAAAATCCTGTCTATCCTGTCATCCTGTCTAAAAAAAGCTGAACCCTTTTCTTCGACAAGATGAACAAGATAGACAGGATAATTTCCACTCCTGAACTCCTAAATTCCATTTTTCAATCTTCGTGTCTTCGTGCCTTCGTGTGAGATTTTTGTATCTGAATAAGGGGCTGATTTTGGACAGGATAGGCACAGGAAAGACAGGACAATTTTGGAGACCCAACGGGGCGTCCAGCAATGATGTCCTGCGGCGGGTTGCATCAGAGGCGGTTTTCTCTCTGAGGCATTTTGCTATTTTGATTTGCCACCTGCCCCACTTTTCACGTCTCGAAAAAAACTGCTTGCAAAAATCCCGACATCGCCGCACCCTGCGCCCTTCACCGAATTGACGCCGACTCTCCAATGACACCGACACAAAGCCCGACAACCACGCACCACGCAACGCGCACCAGATCCCGAGAGGAATTGTGCGAAATGCCAACTGTCGCAAATTTTGCGACAACTCCGAACGTCGCCACCACACTCATAATTGCCCAGAACCTCAAGAACGGCGAGGCGAACGAGAAAAGCAATATGCAAAAAATGCACATTGCAAATGCAACCCGCGCAAGCATATTTTACGGGCTTGAAACACCAAAAACAGGGAGGACGCATCTATGAA
>JAITPT010000063.1 GCA_031289285.1 Puniceicoccales bacterium | reverse complement strand
CGCGAGGGTCGCCATCGGCAGCGACTCCATTTGCCAAGCGCGGATGTAGCCGCGGTCGCCACAGCGCCGGCCAATGCACGGGTGGATAAGTGTCAGGCGCATCAGGCGTCCCTCCTTTCGAGTGCAGGTGCTGGAGACGCGACAGCGGCGGGCTGCGGCGAGGGAGTCTCGGTGCCAGCGTGTGCGGCGGGTTTCCCTGATTTCTTTTTCATAACAGCGACATCAGCCACCAAGTTTGCCCTGAACGGCACCATGCGCAATACCGCTTCTGGGAAACGCGCTGGGCGCAGCACCCACCAGCGGAGCGGGAAGCACCCAATAGGTCATATAGGTCTTATAGGTCATATAGGTCATATAGGACCTATACGTCCTATACGTCCTATATGTCCTATAGATGTTACCGAGGGGCAACGGCACTTTCGCAAGTGCATCACGAGCACCGCACCGCTCTACCGAACACCAACAAAGCGCGATACCGAAGTCGGTGCCGCTGTCGCTTTTTGCAGTGCAGTATGAAAGAGGATGTGGCCTCACAGCGAAAAAAACCCTATCCGCCGACGTGCAAGTAGAAAAAATGGCTGCCATTTTATTCCATCAGAAGGGGGCATAGCCCCCCCCCCCACTCATGTGCTCGTGGTATGGTCAACGGTCTTGAAATGGATGCACGTGCGAAAGAGGATGTGGCCTCGCAGCGAAAAAAACCTATCCGCCGACATGCAAGTAGAAAAAATGGCTGCCATTTTATTCGCTTTATTGGCGGGGCGGGTGGGGCGGGATTTATATTCGATTGCCAAAAACTGCGGCGGCTGTGTGCTTTGAGGGTCATGTCATCCGACAATATTCGTCTTTCAGTTTCCCAACTCGCACGGGTTCTTTCGCCTTCGCTCACCGACGCCATCTTGCTGCGCGCACAGACAGAGGAAAAGAAAACCTTCGCCGCTTTTATGTCCGTCGTGGGGGCGGCGTTGAAGTTCCGTCCGGGTATTTGGCAAAAATGGCCCAAGGCGCAGCAGCGCGAATGGCTCTGGACAAATCTGCGCTCGCCGCGTTTCACAGACTCCGCCCGCCAACTCATGCAGGAGTGGTTCTTCGCAGAACGCACCGCGATGCTCACGCGCTTTCTCGACTCGCTCGGCGTCGGGCACGACGAGAAGGGCTTCATCAGCGACGAGCTGCCCGATGCGTTTGACGCCGCCAAGGTGCGCGAGGGGACAGCGGCATTGGAAAAAGATTTTCCGGCTGAAGAAATCGCACTCTACCTCTATCTTTTCCAACTTGGCAAAGAGGGCGGTTGGACAGAAATCGCCGCCGAGATTGAACGCCTCGCGCCCGCCACGTGGCAGTGGCGCACAGAGCCGTCCGCCGCCGGTTAGTCGCCCGCCGCGCCGCCGTTTTCCACTCACCTGAAAAAAACCGCCGTCGCTCCCGCCATGCCGTTCCACTCGCCGCTCCTCACGCCGCTCCTCACGCCGTCCCTCATGCCGCTCCACACGCCAATCAATCGCCGCCGCTTTTTGCGCAATCTCGGTGCCGCGCTCGTTTCGGGCGCAGCAGTGCCGACGGTCATTCCGGCAAGCGCACTGGGGCGCGGCGGGGCAGTCGCGCCGTCGGGGCGCATCGCCATCGGCGTTGTTGGCGCGGCGCACGGTCTCGCCAACGCACGGCGTTTTTTGACGTTGCCCGACGTGGCGGTCACAGCGGTTTGCGATGTTGACGCGCACCGGCTCGCGAGCGCGGTGGCGGATGTCAACGAGCGGCAGGGGGGCGTGGTCGCAAAGCCGTGGCGGGATTTCCGCGAGATGTTTGACAAGGCGGGGCTGGACGCGGTGGTGCTCGCCGCGCCCGACCATTGGCACGGCGTGATGGCAATCGCCGCCGCTCGCGCTGGGCTGGATATTTGGGCGGAGACGCCGCTTGCGCGCACGCTCGCGGAGGGGCGCGCCGCCGTGAACGCCGCCGCAAATCGGGGCTGTGTCTGGCAGACGGGCACTTGGCGGCGTTCGGTGCGCGAATATCGGCTCGCTGCCGGATTTGTGCAGCGTGGCGGTCTCGGCCTTGTCACGCATGTCGAGGTCGGCAGTGGTAGTCTCGGCGAGACTTCCGCCGTGCGTCCTGAGGATTACGGCAAACCGCCCGCGCACCTCGATTACGAGATGTGGGTGGGGCCGGGCTTGTGGACGGAATACGACGCACGGGTTGTCGGCGGGGGCTGGCGCGGCGTTTCGCTTTACGGCGGGGGGACGTTGGCGGACACCGCGCCGCACTTCATTGACATCGCGCAGTGGGCGTTGGGGATGAACCACAGCGGGCCGGTGACCATCGCGGGGAGCATTGGCCGCGAAGACGCCAGTGCCGAGCCGTTTGACGTTGCGCCGCGCTATCGTTGCGTGTGCGCCTACGCAAGCGGCGCGACGCTCGCGGTCTCGGCGGCGTTTCCGAGAGGGGTGCGTTTCTATGGCGAACGGGGTTGGCTTTTTGTTGGCGATAAAATCGGGATGCTTCCCGACGGCTCCATCGAGCGCCCTGTGTTGGAGGCGTCAGACAGCGACATTTTGGCGGAGGTGCCGCCGTCTGCGGAGGTGTCTTCGCCGTTCTATCGAAGCGACAACCATTGGCGCAATTTTGCCGATTGCGTGAAGTCGCGTCGCCGCACGGCGTCGCCCGCCGAGACGGGACACCGTAGCGCGTGCATTGCGCATCTGGGGCGCATCGCGGCATTGACGGGGCGGCGTATCCGCTGGTCTCCAGATGCCGAGGAAATCAAAGACGACGAGACAGCGTCACAGTTCCTGCGCCCGAATTTCCGTATGCCGTGGATGCTTTGAGGGCAGCGGCGGCGGTGACGGCGACGAGAACAACGCAGGCGACGGGTTGCGCGGCGACGGCGTCAGTCTTCTTTTGTTTTCGCTTTGGCGCGTAGGGCGAGGCCGAGCATGACGCCGCCAAAGACAATCAGCACGAGACCCCACCAGAGGTTGATGTTGATGGCGTCGGCGCCGACGTTCTTGGCGGCAGTGGCTTCTTTGCCGCCGAAGAGGCCGACGCCTGTGAGCAGGACGCCGAGGATGGTGAAGAGGAGGCCGATTGGGTTGCGAATGTCCATTGTCGTAAAGAGTGAGCGGTGTGTGAAACGGTGGTTGTTACGTTTGTGTGAAAGGTTGGTTTAGCGGGGTTAGCGGAAGTAGATGTTTAGGGCGATCATGACGGCGAGGATGATGGCACCAGTGAGCGCAGGGCGGGCATACCACGGGGCACCTTCGTCGTGCTGTTTCGGGGTGAGAGAATAGACGAGGCCGACGAGTTCTTTGTCCTCCTTGGTGCGCTTAGTGACAAGCGAGATGGCGGTGATGACGATGGCGGCGGTGCTGAAGGAAGAGATGGCAAGCCAGAAGTTTTGGGTCATGCCGCTGGGGAAGGCATTGAGGGTGGTGGCGTTGGTGACGAACCACGAACTGCCGTCGCCAATGGTGGTTAACCCGTAAAAGAGCGTCGAGATGATGGTGCCAGCGAAGACGCCGAAGAAGGCACCGTGGCCAGTGGCGCGTTTCCAGAACATGCCGAGGAGGAAGGCAGCGAAGATGGGGGCGTTGACGAAGCCGAAGACGAGCTGGAGCAGGTCCATGATGTTGTTGAACTGCTTGGCGACGTAAGCGAAGCCGATGCTCAGCACGATGCCAACGACGGTGGTGAGCTTGCCAACGAGTTTGTAGTGGCCGTCGGTGGCGTCTTTTTTGATGTAGGCTTGGTAGATGTCGTAAGTCCAAACGGAGTTGAAGGCGGAGACGTTGCCAGCCATGCCGGACATGAACGACGCGAGCAGAGCGGTCAGCGCCAAGCCCAGCAAGCCAGTCGGACAATAGCGGTTGAGAAGCGAGGTGATGACGTCGTTGTAGTTGCGCTCGCCAGCTTGGGCGAGTGCGGCGACGGCGGCTTCACTGGTGATTTTGCCAGCACGGATTTTTTCGGCGACGTTGCCGATTAGGACGGTGTTGAAGGGTTGTTCGCTACTGGTGGCCTCGGGGAGTTTGCCGACCGCAAACTGCTCGTTGCCGTCGGCGGTCTTGAGCGATGTTTTGCTTTTACGCAGGCCGCCTTTGACGATGGCGACCGATTTTTTGCGGAACTCTTCAGGTGTTAATTTGGCGTCGAGCGCCTTCAATTCCGGTTCGACTGCGCTCCACGCAGCAGCGGTGACGACGACTTCTTTTTGGTAAATCTTGTAGTCGTTGTTGGGCGACTTCTCGAGGGCGACGGCAATCAGACCGGGCACGATGACGAGCAGCGGGAAAATCATTTTGGGGATGGTGGCGATAATCGGGGTGTTGCGGGCGGCGCGCATCGAGTTGGCAGCCATTGCGCGTTGGACGACAAGAAAGTTTGTACACCAGTAACCAAACGAGAGGACGAAGCCCAAGCCGAAGACGAGGCCAATCCAGCTTACGCCCATTGAGTTGTCGGCGGCGTTGCCCATGCTGCTCCACATGCTCGTCCAAGCATCGGAGCCGAGAGTTTTTTCCGACAAACCGAGCGCCTGACTGTCGGTGCCGACGTCCTTGAGCTTGGCGGTCAGCCCGTCCCAGCCGCCGACTTCCTTCAAGCCAAGATAGACGACGGGCGCGAAGCCGAAAACGATTAGGAAGAATTGGACGACCTCGGTGTAAATCGCCGACGTGAGACCGCCTTTGAAAATGTAGAGCATCACGACGATAGAGCCGCCAACGAGACTCAGGTGGTAGTTCCAGCCGAGTTGTGTCTCGAGCAGGAAGGCGAGGGCGTGCATCGAGATGCCGGAGCCGCAAATCGTCATCACCGCGAACGAAACGGAGTTGAACGCGCGCGTCTTTTCGTCGAAGCGCAGCTTGAGGTATTCCGGCGCGGTCTTCGCCTTTGAGCCGTAGTAAAACGGCATCATGAAAATCGCGAGGAACACCATCGCGATGATGGCACCGACCCAGTAAAAGTGCGTCGTCAACATGCCGTATTGGGCACCGCTGGCGGCCATGCCGAC
>JAITPT010000040.1 GCA_031289285.1 Puniceicoccales bacterium | reverse complement strand
GAGAATGGTTTTAACCACAAGGGACACAAAGGGAGACACAAGGGACACAAAGAGGAAAATAGTGCTCAAATGTTAGATGTTAGCCGTTAACCTTTAACCTTTAATCACTAAACATTAATTTCAGATTTGAAATTTGAAATTTGAAATCTGAGATCTGAAATCTGAGATTTTGAATTTTGAATTTTTTAATTTCAGTTTTTAGATTTCAAATTTCAAATTTGAGATTTTGATTTTTTCTTTGTGCCCTTTGTGAAAACCTTTGTGTCCTTTGTGGTTAAATTCGTTCCCACTTTTTGCCCCGTCCCCGCTCCCCGCTGCGCGTTTGCCTTATCTGTCCCGAATGACTCTTCTGCGCACGACGGGGGCGTCCACGGGGTCGCCAGTGAACTGCACGACGATTGTTTTGGCATACTTGGCAGCCTTGCCTTCTTTGCCGTCCTTGCCCTCTTTGCCTTCCTCGGCGGCTTTGCCGTCCTTGCCGTCCTCGGCAGCTTTGTCGGTCTTGATTTTGGCGGGACGGGGGTTGAAAAGCATGATGAAGTTGTCGGCGATGAGCGGCTGATATTGAGAGCCAGAAATGACTTTTATGTTTTTGAGACGTCCCGTGAAAACAACCCCGATGGGCGTTCCGTTTTTCGCAGCACGCTCCGCGTCACGGATGTCAACGGTGAAAGTGTGCGTGTTGCCCTGCGATTCGAGGCGCGTGGTGAGGAAGTGTTTTTCGCGGGAAGCGTCGAGGGTCGCCCGCCATGCGGGGTCGCCGTAGAATGCGACGGTGTCGAAGTCCCAGAGGAGACCGGTAAGCTCGAAGTCATTCGATTTTCTGTCGTTGAGGCGTTGCGGGTTGAAGCTCAAGCCCGCCGCATACATCGCACGGACATGCGCCTCTATGGGCGTCGGGCGATTTTCGGGGCCAAAGGGCATACGGTAATCGAGGCCTTTGGGGTCAATGCGGTGGATGTCGCGGAGCATGTTTTGCTGGTTAAAAAAGAAACTTTCGGTGAGGGTGTTTCGTCCGGGCAACGTGCTCCAATAACCGAGCATCGCCCAGCCGCCGCGCCCGAACCAAGTGTTCACGGTGTAGCCGGGGAATTGGTTGACGCCGTAGTGCGAGAGCAGCGCGGTCGTCATGCACTTTTCGCCGAGGACGTGCCCGAGGAGGCAGTTGCCGACGGGGAACCAGACTTTGGGTTTTTGGGTATCGGCAAGCGGTTTGGCACCTTTGGCGGGGCCTTGGCGCAGACCGCCGATGGGGTAAATCCGCCCGTTCGGGGCGACACGCAAAATGCCGCGACGCTCTTGCGGGATGGTGAGCGGCATCTCGACGCCGTTCTCGTAACCGTGCGAGGAAGTGACCACGAGGTCGGGGCCGCTTTCAAATTGTTCGGCAAACGCAAAGACCTCGTTTTTGTCGGGGAAGCCGACGCCCTTCTGGACGCTGCCGTCGGGCTTTTTCCAATGCCAACTTCCGGCGGGGCCGCCGTCGGCGATGAGAAAATACTCTTCAAAAATGCGGTCGTTGAGGCCGGTTGTCGCGAGGGCTTTTTTGACGACGAGCGGCTCCTTGGCGGAGGCGAGGCGCAGGGCACCTGCGGCGTTTTCGCCAGTGATGACGCCCCACTGGGTGTCGAGCCACGGGTCGTCGTCGAGCAGGCGGGTGAGGTGGTGAATGTCTGCGATGTAGTCGCGAGTGCATTCTTTGGGGCGGGCGACGAAGGCGGTGTGGCGCGGCATCGCGGCGGCAAGTTTTTCGAGGGCGGTGGAGACGCCGCCGTCGTGGACAATCAGCTTTGCGCCCGGGTATTTGCTAAGAAGCGCATCGGCGACGCTTTTCCAAGCGGGGTCGGCGTGGGTCTCTTCGGAGATGACGACCGCGTAGGAGCTCGCGTAGGTAGAAGCAGGGTCGGACAAGGGAGATGTCGCCGCATAACAGCTTCCGGCGGCGGCAACGGAGGCGGCAGCGGCGGAGGCGAAAGTTCGTAAGGAGAAAAGAAAACGCATGGCGGCGTAGTGAATCGGTGTCGAGAAATTGGTCAACGTTGTAGTTCGCGTGGGGTGCGCGGGGGGTTCGCGGGGTGGTTTCTCGCCCGTGGCGTGGCGTGGCGTGGCGGTTGGCCTACTCTGGTGCGAGGCGCACGCCGCCGAGGTCGGCGGAGGCGACCATGCTGGCGTAGGCGCGGAGGGCAGCGGAGACTTTGCGGTCGCGCTGCGGTTTGTAGGCGAGGGTGCCTTTGGCGCGCTCCTCGGCGCGGCGGGCGTCAAGGGTTTCGGCAGGGAGGCGGACGGCGATGGAGCGGGCGGGGATGTCTATGTCAATGATGTCGCCGTCGCGCACGAGGGCGATGTCGCCACCAGCAGCGGCTTCGGGGGAGACGTGGCCGATGGAGAGGCCGGAGGTGCCGCCAGAGAAACGCCCGTCGGTGACGAGGGCACAGAGTTTGCCGAGGTGGCGCGATTTGATGTAGCTCGTGGGGTAAAGCATTTCCTGCATTCCGGGGCCACCTTTGGGACCTTCGTAAATGATGAGGACGATGTCGCCCGCGTTGACTTTGCTGTGGAGGATGCCCTCGACGGCGGCGTCTTGCGAGTGGAAGACCCGCGCAGGGCCGCTGAAACGGAAGATGCTTTCGTCAACTCCCGCCGTTTTGACGACGCAGCCGTTGCGGGCGATGTTGCCTTTGAGGACAGCGAGGCCGCCGTCGCGGGTGTAGGCGTGGGCGATGTCGCGGATGCAGCCAGCGGCGCGGTCGGTGTCGAGCGCAGCGTAGTATTCTTCTTGGGAACCGAGCGTGAGGTTGAAGCGGCGGGCAGGCGCAGAGGCGTAGAGGCGAGCAGCAGAAGGGAGGATGGCGGCAGCGGCAGCGACGGGGAGCTCGGCGGGCGTGGCGGCGGCGTCGTCGTCGGCGGGCGCGGTGGGCGCGGTGGGCGCGACATCGGCGTTGTCGGCGTTGTCGGCAAGGAGGCTGTATTGTTTGACGGCTTGGGCGAGGGTGAGGCCGTCGGCGCGGCGGATGTTGGTGTTGACGAGGCCGGCGGCGGCGAGTTCGCCGAGGATGCCGAGGATGCCGCCAGCGCGGTTGACGTCTTCGATGTGGTATTTGGGGGTGTTGGGGGCGACTTTGCACAGGCAGGGGACGCGGCGCGAGAGGGCGTCTATGTCGTCCATCGTGAAGTCCACGCCTGCCTCGCGGGCGATTGCGAGGAGGTGGAGGATGGTGTTGGTGGAGCCGCCCATCGCGATGTCGAGCGTCATGGCGTTGAGGACGGCGTCGCGCACACAGATAGAGAGCGGGAGGACGGAGGTGTCGCCGTCGGCGTAGTATTTGTGGGCGTTCTCGACGATGAGGGCGGCGGCGGCGTCAAAGAGGCGGGCGCGATTTTTGTGAGTGGCGACGACGGTGCCGTTTCCCGGGAGGGCGAGGCCGATGGCTTCGTTGAGGCAGTTCATCGAGTTGGCGGTGAACATGCCCGAACAGGAGCCGCAGGTGGGGCAGGCGCAATGCTCGAGGGCGGAGATTTGCGCGTCGGAGACGGCGGCGTCGGCGGACTCTATCATGACGTCAATGAGGTCGAGGTGGCGTGCGCTGTCGGCGGTTTCGCCAGCTTCCATCGGCCCGCCGGAGACGAAGACGGCAGGGATGTTTAGGCGCATGGCGGCCATGAGCATACCGGGGGTGATTTTGTCGCAGTTGGAGATGCAAATCATGGCGTCGGCTTTGTGGGCGTTGACCATGTATTCGACGCTGTCGGCGATGAGGTCGCGCGAGGGCAGCGAGTAGAGCATCCCGTCGTGCCCCATCGCGATGCCGTCATCTATGGCGATGGTGTTAAACTCGGCAGCGAAACAGCCACGCGCTTCGATGGCAGCTTTGACGCGCTGGCCGATGGCGTGAAGGTGCGTGTGGCCGGGGACAAACTGGGTGAACGAATTGACGACGGCGACGAGCGGTTTGCCCATCTGGGCGTCTTTCATTCCGTTGGCACGCCAGAGAGCACGGGCACCCGCCATGCGGCGGCCTTGAGTGGTGACGGAGCTTCGCAGTTGGATTTTCATGGTTTGCAAAAAAAGGAAAAGGGCGGGCTGGGCGGGCTGGGCAGGCGGAGGTTTTAGCGTCCGACGAGGGTGCCGACTTTTTCGCCGAGGATGGCGCGGCGGATGATGCCCGGCTCGCGCATGGAGAAGACGAGGATGGGCATGGCGTTGGTGCGGCAGAGCGCGAAGGCTTCGGTGTCCATCACGCCGAGGCGTTTCTGGATGGCCTCGTCGTAGGTGAGCGTTTCGTAGCGTTTGGCGTCGGAAAACTTTTCGGGGTCTTTGTCGTAGATGCCGTCCACCTTGGTCGCTTTGAAAATGATGTCGGCGTGGATTTCGTTGGCGCGTAGAGCGGCGGCGTAGTCGGTGGTGCAATAGGGGTTGCCCGTGCCCGCGACAAAGACGACGGCACGCCCTTTTTCCAAGTGGCGAACCGCCCGACGTTGGATGAACGGCTCGGCGATTTTATCCATCGGGATAGCGGTCTGGACGCGAACGGGGAGTTTGTGGCTCTCGAAACAATCCATGATGGCGAGGCCGTTGATGACGGTTGCGAGCATCCCCATGTTGTCGCCAGTGGTGCGCTCGGCGCTGTTTTTTTCCCCGCGAGAGAGACCGCGAAAGATGTTTCCGCCGCCGACAACGAGGGCGATTTGGACACCGAGCGCGGCGACTTCGCGTAGCTCGTCGGCGAGGCGGTCGAGGACTGCCGTGTCAATGATGTTTCCAGTGGCGTTGTCTTTGAGGGCTTCGCCGCTAAGTTTTAGCACGATGCGTTTGTAACAGGGGAGGACGGCTGGGCCGTCGGCGGAGGGTGTGGTGGCGGCTGTGGCTGCGGGTGCGGTGGTTTGCTGCATGGCGCGGAGTTATGCGCGGGCGCAGGGCAAACGTCAAGGCGGCGGCAACACAGACAGGATTGTCTGTGCTACACTGCCGTCTGCGCCACACTGCCGAACCTATTTTTTTCCAAGCCAGCCGCCGCTTTTCAGCCATGCGGCGGCGCAGGCGGGCCATTGCGAGGCCGCTGTCGTTGGCCCCAGACCGAAGCCGTGTCCGCCGCTGGCAAAGACGTGTAGCTCGGATTTGGTGCGGTGTTTGCGCTGGGCTTGGAAGTATTGGAGGCTCGACTCGTAGGTGTAGCCGTCGTCGGCGGCGTGGGCAAAAAAGGTAGGCGGCGTTTGCGCAGTGATTTGCACGGCGGGGTCCCATTTCCCTCTTTCGACAATGTAGGCCGGATAAATCAGAAGCGCAAAGTTTGGGCGAAATGAGTGGCTATCGGCATCGTCAACGGGCGCGTAGGTGCGCTCCGGCGCGGTGGAGGCAAGCGCACAAAGGTGCCCGCCCGCCGAGAACCCGATGACACCGATGCGGGCGGGGTCAATTTTCCACGTGGCGGCTTTGGAGCGGACGACGCCGAGGGCGCGTTGGATGTCTTTGAGAGGCATCACGCCGCGCTTGGTGTTCGGGCGAGTCGGCACGCGGTATTTCAAAATGGCGGCGTTGACGCCGAGTGTGTTGAGCCATTGGGCGATTTCGACGCCCTCGTGCTCGCTGGCGAGTCCGCCGTAGCCGCCGCCCGGGCAAACAACAACAAGCGCACCTGTGTTTTTGTCTTCGGGGACAGGATAAAACTCGAGCGTGGGCGTCCAGACTTGGCGGATGCTTCTGTTGCGAGCGATTTCGGGTTTGGCTGGCGCGGTCTCGCCAACTGGCTGACCGGGCCAAATCGGAAACGGTGTTTCGGCAGCGCGGCCTTGGGGCGCGGCAAAAAGCATCGCGCAAAGCGCAACCGCCAAAAGGCGGACAATGCGGCGGGCGGTCGCGGCGCGACGGGCGGTAAAGCGGCGGGCGGTCGCGGAGTGGGCAGCGGTAGCGTCGGGACACACGGCGAAGCGGGTGTCGGAGGATGCGGAGAGTGCAAGAGTGGTGTTTTTCATGTTTTTTGCTTAGTTTTATAGACGGAAAACCCCTTCGACACGCCCGTTTATGAAATGTGCCATCACCAGCGGGGAAAATGGCATCTGCGTTCTCCGCGAATATTTAACCAGGCTAAATAACCTACTTGACTCTGCAAAAGGAAGTGTCACCGAAACAAACTACTGGGCACTCAATTGCGCAGTTGTGGTGTCTGCGAAAGCGGTGTCGCCACTCACCAAAAGTCTGCGGGGGGCCGTCGCAGGCACCCCGCCGTCTTCAAAAAGGGACAGGCACTTTTTTCACTTGCAGTGGGAATTTGCGACTGTCCGGCTTATCCGGCCTATAGGTCTTATAGGTCCTATAGGTCTTATAGGTCTTATACGACCTATACGTCCTATAGGTCCTATATGCTTGAGCACCGTGAACACCACAAATGCCCTACCACTCCCTGCCGCCTCCCGCCCTGTCGCCCGCCCTGCCGCCTCCCTTTTTCCTATCGGGAACTCCGCCTGTGCTGCCTTGTCCAAGTCACTCTTTCCGACGCTACATCAAATAACATCTATGTTTCCTTCACGTTTCCTACTGGCTACCTTCATTGGTGCCGCCGCCCTTGCAGGGACGGTTTCAACCGCCACCGCAGATGTCTGCGCCGCCTGTGCCGCGCTCACCGCCGCGCCTACCGCGTCTGCGGCCTTCACGCCGCTGCTCGACGAAAAACTTTCCCAATGGGAATCCTACCTTGGCGTCCCCGACCCCAGCATCACCGTCCCCGGCTACACCTACGCCAAGGGCAAACCCATTGGCCTACGCGACCCCAAGGGCGTCTATTCCGTCAAACTCGAAAACGGCGAACCCGTTCTCCACGTCACTGGCGAGATTTTTGGCGGCCTCACCAGCAAGGCCAGCTACGGCAATTTCCATCTCCGTTTTCAATTTCGCTGGGGCGAAAAAAAGTGGCCACCCCGCGCCAACGCGAAAAAACGTGACGGTGGTTTTATTTACCACGCCATCGGCAAGCACGGTTTCTTCCTCAACTCGTGGAAACACTCCGTCCAACTGCAAATTCAGGAAACCGACGTCGGCGACTTTGCCCCGCTGTTTGAATCCAGAGCCTTCAAAGCCGAGGTTCCCTTTCTCGAAGGTCGTTATTCTTCCGGTGCCCCTTTGCAAACCCGCGGCGGCTACGTCGCCCACGGCGGCGGCAACTTTGAAAAGCCCAACGGCGAATGGAACAGCCTCGAAGTCATCGCCTTTGGTGCCGATGTCGTCCACGTCTTAAACGGTAAAGTCGTGAACGTCTTGCGCAATTTGCGTTACGTGGATGTCAAATCTGGGGACAAAAAAGAAATCCCGCTCACTGCTGGCCAATTTCAGATTCAATCCGAGGGTGCCGAAATGGATTTCCGTCGCATCGAATTACGCCCCTTAACCACCCTTCCCAGCGAATACGTTTCCGTCCTTGGTAAGTAATCTCACTTCTGGTTCCTTGCTACTTTGAGTCACAGGGCACTCCTAAAATAAATTTTGGGTTGGTGCATCTCCCGTCCCGTAGGGACGAAATGTCGGTAGCACGGGACTTTAGTCCCGTGAAAATGCCACCCCCGCGCCCGCGTCCCGTAGGGACGCAACAACCGATGCGAAAACGGGTTGCGTCCCTACGGGACGCGACGTAGGGGGGGCATCACGAACACGGGGTTGAAACCCCGTGCTACCAACATTACGTCCCTACGGGACAAAAAACACCGATGTTTTCGGACATGCAGATTTATTTTTAGGAGTGCCCCTAAAACCGCCCGCATTAACTGCCGTTTTTAGGATAAGGGCACTCCTAAAATAAATTTTGGGTTGATGCATCTCCCGTCCCGTAGGGACGAAATGTCGGTAGCACGGGACTTTAGTCCCGTGAAAATGCCCCCCCCGCGCCCGCGTCCCGTAGGGACGCAACATCTGCAGCGAAAACGGGTTGCGTCCCTACGGGACGCGACGAAGTGGGGAGCCGACAACACGGGGTTTAAACCCAATACCGTTCAGGTAGTGCCCCAAAACACGAAGGGCATTTCTGAAACCGCATGTGGCTTGGAGCGCTGAAGGCGCGGCTTCATAATAGCCTATGGCAACGCCATAGGTATCGGTCTCGCTCTGTCTCTGTGGGCTGTAAGCCCACCTCAACGCGATGGAGGTAGGCGGTGGTGGCGCGAGGGGGG